>CAZZLI010000072.1:0-14544 GCA_964655055.1 uncultured Ferruginibacter sp. | reverse complement strand
CCTGAGCCGCTCTTTATTCAACAAAATAATCATATCAGATGAAATTATGCAAAAAATCGGGCAGATTTTTACCTGGGGGATACAATCAGCTGCTGGCCGATCCGCAGGGAATCGCTGCTCAGCCCGTTCCAGTCGCGCAGTTGCTGAACGGAAACGCCGTATTTTTTGGCGATGGAATAAAGGCCTTCCTTAGGCTGAACCACATGGTCGCCTGCTGCTGTTGTGACAGATAAAGGTTGATTGGCTGTCAGATTTTCAACGGGCTGCAGCAGGATTTTTTTACCGGAAGGAAGAGGCCCGTCACTGTTGATCCCGTTGTATTGACGCAATGCGGCGAGTTGGACACCATATTGCTGCGAGAGGGTGTGCAGGGTCAGACCGGGTTCCGCAATACAACTTTTCACCTTACCCGATCTGGCTTTTGGCTCAAGATAAACGGGCATATCGGCCTGCAGCAATCCGTCCTTTTCAAAATCATTGTACTCCAGCAGTTTCCGCAGCGGAATATCACGGTCTGTGGCGATGGCAAGCAGCGAAGTGCCCCGGGTAGCCTGAACCGCATTCAATCCGTTGAAACGCCCCACGGAAAACACACCGCTGTTTGAAACAACATTGTCAGCAGGTTTCTCAGTATCCTTATTTACTGACCGCTCGATCGGATCGTCTTGAAAAGCGCTGCGGTCGAAATGCGGAACATCCGATGCTGCGGCGAGCGAATACTGTTGCAAACCAAGTTGCTCGATATTGCGGATCAGGATTTCCGGATAGCGCGGATTGGTGGCATAACCCGCGCGCTTCAATCCATAGGCCCAGCCTTTATAGTCGGTAGGATCCAGCTCAAAAAGAAACGCATAACGTTCGCTGCCCCGAAGGAAATTGCTATGGTCGCGGTAGGAATCTTCAGCGCTGTTATAGACCCTGAAACATTCCCCCGGAGCGTCGTCATCGTGGCTTACCCCGTTGCCACTCCAGCTGCTTTTGCATTTGATGCCGAAATGGTTGTTGGATTTTTTCAGCAAGGGACTGTTTCCAGCTTCCGTTTCCAGCAGACCCTGGGCCAGTTTGATGGCGGCCGGAACCCCCATACGCCGCATTTCGCGCATGGCCAGATCCTTATAGGTCGCCACATATTGCTGCGGTGTGCTGTTCTGGGCGAAGAGAGAACAGGAATAACATAAAACTAGGAGAACCAGGCAATTTCGCAAACTTGTTTTCATCATTACTCATTTAACACCCGGAACAGAGAATCAGACAGACGCGAAATCCTGTAACACGTTCGTTACCGATACCATACTCTAAATTAGGCAGCATCATTTTTTTCGCAAGAGCATCAAACCGTCGCGCACCGTAAGCATCACCTGTTCGGTCCGTTCATCGGCCAGTACATGCCGGTTGAACGCATCAATGGCTGCTGCATTTTTCCCCTCAGGAGGTGATTGCAGCACCTTGCCGTGAAACAATACATTGTCGGCGATGATCAGCCCGTTGGTTTTCAGTTTGGGCAGCACCCGCTCATAGTATCCGATATAACCCGGCTTATCGGCATCGATAAACACCAGATCCCAGGTATAATCAAGCCCGTCAATCAGTTCATGCGCATCGCCTGTATGCAAAATTATCTGATTCGCCCTTAAGGATCGGTTAAAAAACGACTGCGCAACACGGGCCTCTTCCTCCCTTTTTTCAATCGTATGAAGTTGCCCGTCGCTCCTTAATCCTTCGGCAAGACAAAGCGCACTATAACCGGTGTAGGTGCCGACTTCAAGAATGTACCGTGGTGCCATCAGGCTACTGAGCATACTGAGCAACCGGCCCTGTACATGACCGCTCAGCATATGCGGTTCGGCATGTTCGCGGCGGGTGTGTTCAGTTATAGCCCTTAGCAGATCGTCTTCCGGACTCGAATGCATCGCTGCATAGTGCTCGGCAAGGGGGTTGATGAGTTCCGTGTTCACAGTCGAATAAATTTTTACTGGATTCAGATTTTCCCGGGCATCCTGCTTTCTTCTTCACGGGAAATCAGCCATAAGCCCGCAAAGGTCAGTATGCCATTTATCAGGATCAACTCGTTTCCGATCTTATACCCGTTGAACAACCGGCCCGAAAGTTCATTCATTCCCAGTTGCAGATGCAGCTTCGATTCATACCAAGCCGGATTGCTCAGCATATCAATTCCCAAAGCCAGCAAGGGAGCGATGATGCATATTGGCCAGATGAAGCGCGAACGGAGCTTCCGTTTCGTCAGGATCCCGAAGGCGAACAAACCCAGCAGCGGACCGTAGGTGATGCCTGCGAATTTGAGGATGAAATCAATGATCAGCTTGTCGTTGATCCACTTGAACACCATCACCATCAGGAAGAACAGCAGCGCAAAGGTGAAATGCACCCGGAGCCGCGTCCGTTTTTTCTGTTGCTCCGATGCGGAAGAAGCGGGAAGCGCCAGGATATCGATACAAAAGCTTGAGGTGAGCGAGGTGATTGCACCATCGACACTGGGAAAAAGTGCGGAGATGAGGGCAATGATGAAGATGACGCCGATGGTTCCGCTGAAGGTATCGCTCAGCGCGATGGTCGGGAACAGGTCATCGGGGGGAACCTGTATGTTGTTTTTTGCCGCATAGAGGTAGAGCACTCCTCCCAGAACCAGGAATAGGAAGTTCACCACCAGCAATACCAGGGAGAAGGTCATGATGTTCTTCTGCGAATCGCGACGCGTTTTCACGCTGATATTCTTCTGCATCATTTCCTGATCAAGCCCCGTCATGGCTATAGCGATGAACATGCCCCCCAGCAGGTGTTTGAGCATGAAAGAAGATGCCTTGACATCCGTGTTGAAGATGCGGGTGTATCCTTTGTCGGACATGAGTTGCAGGGCCCCGCTGAAATCGGTACCCAGGGCCTTGATGAGCACGAAGGTGCAGGCTACGAGTCCGGTCAGCATGCCCGCAGTCTGCAAGGTATCGGTATAGATGATGGTTTTCACACCGCCTTCGAAGGTGTAGAGCAGAATCAGCACGAGAATGACCAGCGCCGTAGCTTCGAAAGGAATGCCCATGCGGTTGAAGATGAACAGTTGCAGCACGCTGATGACCAGGTAGAGCCGGGCGGTGGCACCCACAGTACGCGAAAGGATGAAGAAGAAGGCCCCAGCCCTGTGCGCATTGACCCCGAAACGATGATCGAGATAGGTATAGATGCTGGTGAGGTTCAACCTGTAATAGAGTGGGATCAATACGAAGGCGATGACCGCATAGCCGAGCAGATAACCCAATACCACCTGGAAATAATAGAAGTTGCCGGTGCCCACCCCGCCCGGCACACTTACGAATGTGACGCCGCTGAGCGAAGTTCCGATCATGCCGAAGGCCACCAGCATCCAGTTGCTTTTCCGGTTGCCGATAAAGAAGGAATCGTTGTTGCTGTTGCGGCTGGTCAGATAGGCCACGGCCAGCAGCAGGACGAAATAGCCGATAACAAAGGAAAACAGCAGGACCGGTGACATGGGGGCAGGTTAATTGTACAATTTCAGCGGAAAATAGAGAAAAACTTTGTGTCTTTGCCAAAATAATTCTCTTCATGCGTGGACAACCTGCGCATCAGCTAACATAAATGAATAGACGATGCGTAACCTTTCGGTAGCGGTTTTCTGCGGGAGCCGTTACGGGGCCAATCCCCTGTTCAAAAAAGATGCGGCAACCCTGGGCAGACTAATTGCAGCCAACAACTGCAGGCTGATTTACGGTGGTGGCAACAATGGCCTCATGGCCGAAGTGGCCAACAGCGTTATGGACGCAGGCGGGGCCGTCACCGGCATCATGCCCAGGCTGCTGATTGACCGCGAAAACCAGCATATAGGTATCACCGAGCTGCTGATTGTGGAGGACATGCACCAACGCAAGCGGCTGCTTTTTGAAAAATGCGATTTGGCCATCATCCTGCCTGGTGGCTTTGGTACGCTCGACGAACTTTTTGAGATGCTGACCTGGAACCAGTTGAGCATCCACCGGCTGAACGTGATCATCCTGAACTCCGCAGGTTTTTACGATGCACTCATCCGTCATCTCGAAAAAATGGGTGAGGAAGGCTTTCTTTACCAGCCACTGGAAACCAATATCCATGTTGTGACAACACCGGAAGAGATTTTCACTTCCGAAACAGCTTCTTGAAATACGCAGCCATCTAGCGTCGCTGGAACAGGGCGATATTGACCCCCGCCCGGAAAATCGGGAAAGCCCGGCCGCCGCTGTTCACATAGGGAGAATTCCGGTTTTCCAGCACGTCATACAATACCGTGAAATAAAAGTAGGAGTTGCTTCCCGGCCTGCGGTTGCCCGAGTAGCCCGCCCCCAGCAACAAACTCCCCGCATCCAGCCGGATGATCTCATCGGGTATGGAATTTCCGGAAGGATACACATACCGCTGCCGGATCCAGCTCTTTTCGTACTGGGCCTGCAGGAACAGGAAGTGCACGGGGAAAATACGGATGAACGCACCCGGCGCATAGGTCACCTGCCGGAGTTTGTCGCCCGCAAACTGCACATCGCGCTGGCCGATATGGTTGAAGTTCATGCTCAACGCCAGATCCAGCCAGGTTGTGAAGCTATAGCCCAGATGGGGATTGATTCCGAAGGCAAGGCCGTTGTTGAGAATAGAAAAGGTGAGGCTGCCTCCGGTAAACAGGTTTTCTTTTTTGAAAAACCCCGATTCAGGCCCATCTTGATCCGGCACAGCGGTGATCTGCGCCTTTGATTCGCTAAGGAAAAGGAGAAACAAAAGAGGAAGCAGTCTGCACATAAGATCCATGATTTATACGAAAGTGAATTTGCTTTTAGTCCAAAAATTTTCCCGTATGATGCCGATGTGATAGCTGTTTGGGCCAATGAAATTGGTTCATTACAGATATCCAATCGGTATTAGTTGAAAATTTTTCCGGGATTCAATATTCCTTTGGGATCGAACACGTTCTTGATCCCCCGCATGAGTTCAAGGTGCTTTTCCTGAAAAACGATGTCCAGATAATCTTTCTGCAGCAACCCGATGCCGTGTTCACCACTGATGGTTCCGCCAAGGCTTTTCACCAAAGTGAAAATGGCGCGCAGTGCGGGAACCACAGCCGGATTGTTCAGGCTATGCGGATGTCCTTCCTTTCGGATCCGCACGTGCAGGTTACCGTCGCCGGCATGGCCGTAACAGACCGATTTGAAATCATGCATCTTTTCCAGTTCCTTGATGCCGCGGATCAGAGCGGGCAGTGCGGCACGGGGCACCACGGTATCTTCTTCAATGGTATATCCGTGCAGCTTGACGATTTCCGCCACACTGCGCCGCAATCGCCAGAGCGTGTTTTTTTGTGCAGCATCTTCCGCAAAGAAAATCTCACCGCAGTCAAAGGAAGAAAGCAGGTTTCCGATGGCTTCCATGTCCTGCATGAGTTTTTCGGAATTGTTACCATCCACCTCGATGATCAGATGGGCGGCAATACCTTCATGAACGGGGAATGTGGTATCGCCCAGATGCGCGGAAACAATTCGTAGGGCATCGATCTCCACCAGCTCGAGTGCGCTTGGGATATGCCCTGCGCGGAAGATGGCTGAAACCGCAGCGGAGGCGTTTTCCAGCGTGTGAAAGGGAACCAGCATCAGCAGGTCATGCGTAGGATGCGGCAAAAGTTTCAAGACAATTTTGGTGACGATGCCCAAAGTGCCTTCACTGCCCACCATCAGTTGGGTCAGGCTGTAGCCGGTTGAATTTTTCAGCACGTTGGCTCCGGTCCAGATCAGTTCACCCGTGGGCAATGCCACTTCAAGGTTCAGCACATAGTCGCGCACTACACCATATTTTACCGCCCGCGGACCTCCGCTGTTTTCAGCGATATTGCCGCCGATGAAGCAACTGCCGCGGCTGCTGGGGTCGGGCGGGTAAAACAATCCTTTGGCACGTACGGCATCCTGCAACACTTCGGTGATCACCCCGGGCTCGGTAACCACCTGCAAATTGTCCTCATCGATATTGAGGATACGGTTCAGCCTTTCGGTCGATAACAGCAAACCCCCATGATTGGGCAATGCACCGCCGCTTAGTCCGGTTCCTGCTCCGCGCGGTGTTACCGGAATACCGTTTTCGGTGCAGATGCGGAGGATTGAAGCAACGGCAGCAGCCGAGTCGGGTCGAACCACGGCAGCGGGAAGATAGTGCAGGTTTTCAGTAGCGTCCTGCGCATAGGCTTCCATCAATGTCTTGTCATCAAGATAATTTTCTGCGCCAACAGCATCCACCAGCGCCTGCCGTACCGAAGGCGGAATTTGTGTAGTGATTTCTTTCATGAAAAGAAAAACTGAATTTGGTATCAGGCGGAACCCTCAGAACCGCGGACATAAGGATTGCCGCAGATCTCCCCCGCCTTCGGTGTAAAAACCTTTCTTCAGCAGGCTGAACTCCTGTGCACCATTTCCGCTGTTGAAATTGCGCAGGCCCGATGTGGTGGCATCATAGCTGAAGGTGAAGCGGATATTGCGCAGTTCCAATCCCACCATGGGAATGGCCGCATCACCGGCCCGGTAATAGAGCCCGGCAAGCAGCTGCTTATCGCCTCCCGGACCCGCGAGATTGAAATTGGCCATCATTCCCGCCACAAGCGAAGAGGCCGAAGCCTGGTTGGTATAATATACGGAAGGATTGAGAATAACCCTGTCGCTGACCTTGAGCATGGCATTCACAAAACCGATATGCCGCATCGGAATCGTACTGTTTCCGGATACGCTGCTGAAAAAGGTTTCTACCGGCCGGTTGATGTGATGGATGGAATATCCGGCATTGATATAGATATCGTCGGAGGGGAATAAGGCGTAATTGATACCGGCCTGCATGTCCAAATAACTCGCGCTGGTATTGTCAAGCACCACACTGGTAGGGAGATTCACATCGAAGAATTTTCCGTCGAACTGGTCGGGGAACTTGAGCTTGCTGCGGTCGATACGTTTGTTGGCCCAGCCCAGATTGAATCCGGCTGTAAGCAGGCTGTTGAGGCCGAGCATCTGGTGATAAGCCACAGAGCCGTAGATTTTTGTGGAACGCAAACCGCCGCTTCCCGCCTGATCGCTGAGGATGACGGCGCCAAGTCCCAGCCAGCCGTTGTCGATCCGGTCGCGGAACACCTGCGCATCGGCAAACAGGCTTACGGTACGGTAGGGATCGGCCAGAATGGATGACCATTGATTACGGAAATGTGCGCCGATGCGGTAATCGGCATCGGGAATGAAACCGGTGTTGGCCGGGTTTGTGGTCAGCGGCGAATTGAAGAACTGTGAAAAGTGCAGATCCTGTGCGGCGGCATGTTGCACCCACAAGCCCAGCATCAGGGTCATTATCATGCTATGGATCTGCGTCTTCATGTCAACTGTTCTTACATTTTCATGCTGCTTATCGAAGCAGGTTGATATCGCCTGTCTTCCGCAACTTTTTTCCGTCGGTAAATTCAACATCAAGCGTATAGGTGTACACATCCATGGGCTGCAGATTGCCTTTGAAGGTTCCATCCCAACCCGAACGCCGGTCCTGGGTGGAGAATACAAGTTGCCCCCAGCGGTTGTAGATCTTCCAGTCCATCCTTCCGATGCCGTATCCGGCCACACGGATAATACCGTTTTCACCGAAGCGTGCGGGGGTGAATGCATTGGGCACATCGAGCAGCGGGAGCACTTTGGCGGTAACCGGTTTACATACCGTGTCGCGGCAGCCGGCCGTATTGATTGCGGTAAGGCATACGCTGTAGGTGCGTGTTTCATTGAACAGGTGCCGTGGATTGGCCTGTGCGGATGTGTCACCGTCACCGAAATCCCATCGGAAGAAGGATGCGCCGAAACTTTGTTCCGTGAAAAACACCGGGCGGTTTTCTTCGGGCGGATCGGGAGAAAAGGTAAACCCTGAAGTGGGTATGGGAAACACTTCCACGGTAAAAAATGCGGTATCGACAAGATTGCAGGTGGTGGGGTCGCGGGCGATCAGCCGGATTGGATAAACGCCGGTGGCATTATAACGGTGTTCGATAGACGGTCCGTTGAAATTGACCACGGTACCATCTCCGAAATCCCAGGTGAAATCGATACCGCCGAGCGATACATTCTCAAGCCTTGCATTATAGGGAACACAACCTCGCGGAGGAGTCTGGATACCGGCTTTGACATTTACGGCCAGCCTCACTTTCTTTACGGTATCGACGGGTGCGTTGCAGAAAACGGAGTCGGTCAGTGTAAGCCGCACATCGTAGGTACCGGGCGAGGCATAAACGTGGGTAACCGGACCGATGCCCGCCAACACCTTGGGTGTTCCGTCACCAAAATCCCAGGTAAAGGAATTGGGCCGGAATACAGGCACGGAAGCGGTACTCGTATTGATGAAATTATAGGTCAGGCTTTCACAACCACCCACCTTCACCGCGGTGAAGTCGGGTAAGGCCGCATTGTTGCCCACACGAACACTGATGTAGGCGGTATCGGTGACATTGCAGGTAGCCGAGTCCACCGCCACCAGCATGAGGCGGAAGATTCCGATGCGGGTGTAGGTATGGGTGACGAAATTCTGCGGGGCGATGGTGGTTTCGGAAGGGGTACCATCCCCGAAATGCCAGATATATCTTTTTGCCCGGGCCAGGGTATCCTGGAACCTCACGGTCAGCGGCACACAACCCACCGTATCGAAAACCCCGTTGATGGTGGCTTTCACGCTTGCGCCCACGCCGGCAAAATTCATTTCAATCTTTACAGCAGCCTGATTGCAACCCGGCGATCCGTTGTTGGCAGCCCAGGCCCCGGGGGTTGTGGGGAAGAAGATACCCGGCGTGTTTCCGCAGTTGGCGCACACGCCCTGATAGATGATACCGTTGGCATCGAAGCGGCTGGTTCCGCCGTCCACATGATCATCGAAGCCGCCGTTCTGTCCGAAAAAACTGCCGAAGAGTTGCCTTGTGGCATTCCGTTCAAGCACGAAGAAATAAAAATCCTTGGCATCGGTGGCGCCTTGTGTGGCATCGGCCGTTACCTGCATACCCGAAGTACCGGCGCAGGGATAACCGCGACGGTTGTTGAACCCCCCGCCCCAGCCCGAAACATAAACATTCTGGCAACGGTCCACCAGCATGGCGGTAAGCGAAATATTCGGTACGGAAGAGTTTGTTCCGAATATGGTGGAATAAACAAAGGCCGAAAGGTCGGGACGAAGTTTTGCGATGAATTGCTTGGAACCCGGATTACTGAATGCGGCGTTAACCACTGGCCAGTCGCCTGTGGTGGTTCCGGCGATGTAGGGAAATCCGAGTTTGTCGAACTGTATGCCGTACAACATATCGTTACCTGCGGTACCTGCATAGGTGGTATTCACGATTCCGGCTCCGCTTGGCAGTACCTGCGTGACAAAGCCATCGGTGATTCCACCTTTGAATGAAGGAGAAAGCGTACCCGCAGTATTCCCCGGAAGATCAGAGCTGGTAGTAACGCCGCCCACATAGAGGTTTCCGTTCACAGGATTTACGGAAAGCACGAAACAGGCATCGCTGCCGCTGCCTCCGAAAAAGGTGCTGAACAAGACATTGGTCAGGGAAGGATTGGTTTTGATGATGACGCCGTCCTGCTGGATATCGCCGGGAATGCCACCGCCGAATCTTGTTTGGATGCCGTTACCCGGGGAAGAAGGAAAATCGGATGACTGGGTGCAGGAGGCCAGATAGATATTGCCCGCATTGTCGATGATCACTTCGCTCCGTGCATCATCGCCATAGTTCCTGCGGGTTTCGTAGGCCCCGTCATTGATTCCTCCAGGAAGATTCAGCGGTACGAACTTCGGCTTGATGTTTACCCCGTCATCGCTGCTTCCCCCGATGATCATCGAGCCGATGATGGCCGAACCGGAGGCGTTGAAACGGGTGATGAAAATATCGTAAGCGCCTCCAGGGCCAACCAGCGGTACCTGCCGGGGAAAATTGTCGGATGTCGTTCTACCGGCCACAACCAGATTGCCCTGGGGATCGCAGAACAGGCTATGGGGTTGTTCATTCCTTCGACCGCCAAGATAGGTGCCGTATAAGCGCCTGCCTCCATCGGATGAGAGCTTGATGATGCCGATATCGTAAGGGCCGTTGGCATCGTCACCCGGCCAGGAATCGGTGTTGTTGAAGGTATTGTCAAAAGCACCGGGTGAAGCCGGGAACCCGTTGCCATAAACGATTCCTCCGGCAAACAGGCTTCCGTCGGGACCATAGGTTGCGGTATAGCCCCAGTTGTCGGCCGTGCTTCCGGTAAAGGAACAGAAGATTATGGTAGGATCAATGATCAGTGTTGCTTCGGGGTCATAATCGCCGGTCACAAAACTTACCCGGTTTTTATCCAGCCGGAAGCGGCAGGGAATTTCTTTTCGTCCGGCGCTGCCGGTCTGATAGGTATAAGGCTCACTCTCGGTAACATCTCCTGCGGTAGTGGCGATGATGAGCTTCTTGTCGTGTAAACTGAGCTTGTCGGCACCCCGGTACTCCATAACGATATCGCTTACACGACCACCCGGGTGAACGATGATGTCGTACTTGAGTCCGCCCTGATCGGTATAATAGCGCAGATCGATTTTCGGGTACACGTTACGGTAAGTCACCCCGCGATAGAGTTGACAATTACCCTGCCATCGGGTTGGGTCGTTGCCGATGAAGTAGTTGTTGTAGGTACCCAGCGGCTTGTCGGAGCTGAACGGGGAAGAAAGGTTACCGCCCGAAAACGATACCCGGTAGGCATGGGAACGAACCTTCACGTCACGGGGACGCAGGAGGTCGGGCTCCTTTTCAGAAGCATTCTCCTTTCCATGCATCATTTCATGCAGGGCTTTGAGGTCGGCAGGATTATGCTGCAAAACCGTGAATCCTCCGGGCTGAAGAAAAAAAGCGCCGGAAGGCACATCGGCCCTGAAATCCACTTCCTTCTCCCATTGCCCGCGGTTTTCCACGAAAGCCAGCTGCGCAAAAAGACCTTCCCGGAAAAGCAGGCTCAACAGGAGCAGGCAAGGAATGAAAAACAATTTGCGCAGGGCAGTCAACGGTTCAAATTTTGTTTCAAGTTACTATTAATACGAACAAGATTACCGATTTGTTTACTGACAACCGTCATGCCCGTTGAAGGGCATGATCATCGGGGAAACGAAGGATCAGGATATCTTGCTCCAGGCCGTCTTTCCCCGTTGGGATTCAAGATAACTACGTACCGGCAAATTTTCGGCCAACTCCATCTCCGGATCAGTATCAATAAGCTTCATTGCTTCAGCCTTAGCGGCTTCCAGCATCACCCTGTCCTGCACGATGCTGGCGATTTTGAAAGAGAGTTCCCCGCTCTGCCGGGTGCCCTCCATATCGCCCGGACCGCGGATTTCAAGATCTTTTTCAGCCACAACAAATCCGTCGTTGGTATCGCAAAGTACCTTCAGCCGTTCACGCGCTTCGGCACCGATCCGATTGCCTGTTAACAAGATGCAAAAACTTTTTGCCGCTCCCCTTCCCACCCTGCCGCGGAGCTGATGCAGTTGCGAGAGTCCGAATTTTTCGGCGCTTTCGATTACCATTACGGAAGCGTTGGGGACATCCACACCCACTTCAATCACGGTGGTGCTTACCAGGATATGGCTTTCCCCCTTCACAAAATTGCGCATGTTGTTCTCCTTCTGTTCGGCAGGCTGACGACCGTGCACCATGCTGATGAGGTATTTGCCTTCGGGGAAAAAGGATTTCACTTCCTCGTAACCCTTCATGAGGTTTTCATAATCGAGCGTGGACGACTCTTCAATCAGCGGATAAACGAAATAGGCCTGCCGCCCTTTGGCGATTTCCGCTTTCACAAAATCCATCACCTGCGGGCGGTACTGCTCATAACGATGCACGGTTTCGATGGGTGTTCGTCCGGGCGGCAGTTCGTCAATCACACTGTAATCCAGATCGCCATAAGCGGTGAGGGCCAGGGTTCGCGGTATGGGCGTTGCGGTCATCACCAGCACATGGGGCGGAATGCGGTTCTTCTCCCAAAGCCGGGCACGCTGGGCCACGCCGAACTTATGCTGCTCGTCAACCACGGCAAAACCGAGATTGGCGAACGCTACCCTTTTTTCAATGACGGCATGGGTACCGATGAGGATATGCAAGGATCCGTCGGCACAGGCGGCAAGGATTTTTTTTCGTGCGGCAGCCGGTGTGGAACCTGTCAGCAGCGCGATCTGCACGGGCATATCGCCCAGCAGTTTGACCATGTTGATATAATGCTGCGTTGCAAGGATTTCGGTGGGCGCCATCATCACACTCTGGAAATGCAGCCCATCTTCCTCACGCGTGTTGCCCGCAGCCAGCAACATGCAGAGCAGGGCCACAATCGTTTTGCCGCTGCCCACATCACCCTGCAGCAGCCGGTTCATCTGATGTCCCGCTGCCGTATCACTGCGGATTTCGCGGATCACTCGTTTCTGCGCTCCCGTGAGCCGGAAGCTGAGTCTGTTGTTGTAAAAATCATTGAACAGATCACCAACCTGACTGAATGTCCATCCCGGAGCGGTACGGTGCCTGCGGCTGCGGATCAGGCCCAGGCGCAGTTGGGCAAAAAACAGTTCATCGAATTTGAGCCGGCGAACCGCATGCGCATAATGCTCCTCCGTGGGTGGAAAATGTATATGGCTGAAGGCTTCAAAACGCGATACAAAGCGGTAACGGATGCGCAGCGATTCAGGCAGGATTTCCGGAAGATCGTTGGGCGACAATTGCTTCAACAGGGCCTGGGTCAGCGTGGCAATATTCCTTCCCGTAAGGGCCCTTGCCTTGAGTTTTTCGGTGGAAGGGTAAATGGGATCGAGAAACTTTTTTTGCGGCACCGGTCCGGCAACATGAGGCTCGAATTCCGGATGCACCAGTTGCGGCTGTCCGTTGAAATAGGTCAGACGTCCAAACACCAGATATTGCTTTCCGGGCTCCAGCATTTTCTCAATCCACGAAATTCCCTGAAACCAGGTCAGTTCAAGAACCCCCGTGCCATCACTGAGCGAGGCCACCAGACGCCGGTTGCGTTTTTCTCCCTTGATACCGAATCCGGTGAGTTTGCCCGCCACCTGGGCATATTCCTGCGCCGGACTGAGGGTGCGGATGCTATCCACGCGGGTCTTGTCGAGATGACGCAGCGGATAATATTCCAGCAGGTCGCCGAAGGTATGGATGCCGGCTTCCTTGCGCAGCAGTTCTCCCTTAACAGGACCTACCCCCTTGAGGTATTCGATGGGGCTGCTTAATATGGATGGGGCTGATGGTATCGGGATCGTTTAGGACAAATATAAGTCGGAAGAAAGATTGCATCGGGGTGCCGGATTTTTGTATGAATCAGGATGCACAGGATTAAAGGATTAGCGGGATTGATCCTGCGGTCGGTATTTTCCTTGACCCGACCACTTCATGAACTAAATGATATATTTTATGTTGGTCGGTGAAGACAACAATCAAGGAAACAGGTGTTGGTCGGTGGGGACATGGACCAAGGAGACAGTCCTAAAAAACATTGAAGTACTGTGGTGTGAGGGCACCCGACCAAGGATGAAAAAAAGTAAGAATAATTACCCGAATCAGGACCCCGACCGTCTGTGCGGCCTGCCTTCCCTTGAACCGCCACCCTGACGATTGCCGGAATTGTTGCCCCGGGGCCGGAAATTGTTTTTGCCGGATCTTCCTCCTCCCCCGCCTTCACGACGGGCATTGGGATTATATTCGGGAGCGGGACCGAACTCTTCGGGAACAGCCACTTTTTCCACGGTACGGCCCAGAAGCTTCTCTATGTGTCCGAACTTGCGCTGCTCTTTTTCGCTGATAAAGGTGATGGCCGTACCCTCGGCAGCGGCCCTTGCCGTTCGGCCGATGCGGTGTACATAATCCTCACCGTCGTGGGGCACATCGTAATTCAGCACCAGTCCGATGTTGTCGATATCGATACCGCGGCTCAGGATGTCGGTGGCTATGAGCACCTTCACCTTTCCGCTTTTGAAATGCATGAGCACATCTTCGCGCTGGCTCTGCTCCAGATCGCTGTGGATCTCATCCACCGGCAGGCGGTTGCGCCTTAGCTGTGCAGTAAGCTGCTTCACACTTTGCTTGCTGCTGCAGAAAATAAGTACCGATGAAAAATCCTTCTTACCGAGAATATGCTTGACCAGCGGAATCTTTTGCCCTTCGTACAACACATAAGCCAGCTGGGTGATTTTTTCGTTGGGCTTGCTGATGGCGATATTGATTTCAACCGGATCGTGCAGGATGGTGCGGGCCATCTGCCGGATCTTGACCGGCATCGTAGCGGAAAAAAGCAGGTTCTGCCTTTTGGCCGGAAGCTCCTGGATGATGCGCATGATATCGTCGTAGAAGCCCATGTCGAGCATGCGATCGGCCTCGTCAAGCACGAGATAATGCAGGGCGTTGAGTTTCACATAACCCATGTTGATATGGGCGATCATCTTACCCGGCGTGCATACCGCGATATCGGCTCCGGCGCTGAGTGCCTT
>CAZZLI010000071.1:0-15139 GCA_964655055.1 uncultured Ferruginibacter sp. | reverse complement strand
TCTTGAATTAATGTTTTTTATTATTTTATTACTCACCCCCTTAGCATGAAAAACAATGTAGCGCGGTATTTCCTTGATGAAATTGAAAAATGGAGAAAAGACATTGAAACCATAAACGATGAAATAGTTACGATAGAGAAGAAACTGGAAGCCATCGTCAGGCAAAACAGCATCACGGGAATAGCGGCCGCTACGGAGGCACATCAGTCGCTGCTTGATGCCCAGTTGCGGCAATTTGACGTCTTGCATGAAGAATTCAACCGGCAGGAAGTCATTCTGAGTCCCGGCGAGGAACCGGTAGACAACGACGCGCTGCTGCAAACCCTTCGGGAGCGGCAGAACGAACTAAGGGAAAAAATGAAAACGGCTGAAAAGGAATATCTGGACATCAAGTTCAGTTGCCATGATTTTGTATCCCAGATGCTCAAATAACAGTTCCCCGATTCTTTGAGGGGATATACATTCCTAACACAGCTTATAAATTTCCACTTAATAAAATCCCGGCTCAGGTTATACCGATTGAATATCTGTATTGGATCAATAATGTTGGCCCAAACAGCTATCACATCGGCATTATACCGGAAAAATTTCAGGCTGATTTATACATCATTTTCGAATAAAAGCCGGGATTACTGCAAACAGACACCTGCAAACCCTATGAGCAGGATCAGAACATTTGCCTCCCTCCCCCCCTAAACCGCCCGCCTACTAAGCCTATTACCATCAAGTTCTCCACAGCTTTGGCACATTTTCCCGAAGGTTGAGAAACCATTCTTTTTGCAAGTCCTTTGCTGTAGCGGTTTTTCAACATACCCTTCGACTGGCCTGTAGTAAGATTATGATGCATACATGCAGTGTACGGCATAAAAACAGCAAGGCGGAAAGCGGTCATGTACGTTGCTGACTGCACTCATCGTTATAAGTACGTGAGGCTGCTATTTTCACGGGGTGACTGAGATTATTAACCTTCTTAAAATCCATGTTTATGACCATTGAATTCAACACCGCCTACGGCAACACGCCCCAGTGGCTGCTTAACTACATCAGCAGCGGCATCATCGCCCTCAGAAACCTGAACAAGCATATTTCCAGAGCCGAGATCCTGCTGCGCCAGGATAACCGTCATTATAAGGATGACAGTATGGTCTGTCAGATCAAACTGACGATTTTCGGAGGAAATGTGGTGGTACATACCCGGAGCGGCAGTTACGAGCAATCGGCAAAAAACTCCATCCGTGAGCTGGAGAAAATCACCCGGCAGGCCACAACATCATCCGAAGTGGAGTTCAGCACCGTAAAAGTCTGAGCTCAGGAAACGCTTTTCTTTTCTTTTCGCTTACCCTGAACCCTTCAGCCGACATTGTGGTTAGTGCCGGCTGATTTTTTTATGGGAAATGCCCATGAAAAAAGGCTGCCCGGACAAACCGGACAGCCTTGCTGTTTGAGCTTTCCTGCTCCACTAATCCTCGAACGCATATTCGGGAACCTCAACCTCAATGCGGCTTTCGACAGAAGTCACGCCGGGAGCGTTCCAGGCAGCGGTTTCCGCATCTTCTTTTTCAGCGATGGAACGGACCCGGCCTTTCAGCATCACTTTGCTTCCGGTGACTTCAGCACTGATCTTGGCCGAATCGATGGTGGCGCTGCGGTGAAACGCCGCGCTGATCTTCTGCTGGATGTCGCTTCCGGTCACACTGGGCCGGATGCTGATCAGGTTAACCACGCTGCGTACTCCGGTAAGATGCTGGATAGCGCTCTCCACATTCCTTTTCTCATAGATCCAGTTTACCTCACCTTCCAGCCGCACCACACCGTCTTCCACCTTGATCTTGATTTTTTCCTCGCTCACTCCGGAATGCCATTTGAGGGCATTGATCACCGCTTCGGCGATTTCCGTATCGGTTTTACGGAAGGCAGGTGAAATACCCACCTGAATGTCTTCGGCTACGGCTTTAACACCGGCCACCGATTTGGCCGCTTTCTCCGCTGCCAGTTTTTTGGAAAATGCATCCACCTGCCCTGAAAGGGTAACCACGCCGTTTTTCACGGCCACACCGATTTGTGAGGAATTGAGGAAGGGCTCCCAACGCAGTTGCTCCATCACATCACGCTGAATTTCGAAATCGCTTTTCATAATTGTAGGTTTTGGGGTTATAGAATGATTGTTTCTGCAATTCAATGAACAGCCGGGATTTTTCCAACCGCTGACAGGCTTTTCATGTAGCCGACGACTTCCTCATCAGTTACCTGTCCGAAATGTTCGTAAGCCGATCCGACGGCCGAAAAAAACTCAGGCACTTCCAGCGATACCACATCATCCGCCAAGGAGGAAAGCTGGTACACCGACCGCGCCGATGCCATAGGAACAGCCACGATGATGCGACGGGGAAACTGTTTACGAATCAGCCGGATTGTGGCTATCAGCGTATTCCCTGTGGCTACTCCGTCATCAATGAGAATGATGGTTTTGCCCCGCATCAGTCCGTGCGACCAGTCCACCGAAAAAAGCCGTTTCATCTCCTGAAGCCGGTTACGCACGCGTTTAAGTTCCTCCTGAATAAGTTCGGGATTGATGCCTGCTTCATTGACCAGGAAATGATCTTCCAGCGTAGCCGCACCAATCGCGTATTCGGGGTTATCGGGATGGCCGAGTTTGCGCGCCAGCATCAGATAAAGTGGCATTCCTGCATCACGGGCAACGGCATAGGCAACAGGTACACCACCGCGCGGAATGGCCAGAATCATACAGGGATCTTTCGTGTACTTGCGCAACTGCAGGGCGAGTTGCTTTCCGGCATCAAAGCGATCGGTGAACATGGCTATGCGCTTAAGGTTTCTCAAAACGACCTGTCACGGAAACAATCCGGATCCGGTACATAATATGTTTCACCCGGTTGCTCTCCTCTTTTTCCGCAGGAACCGCCTCATGGCCGTAGGTATGCACCGTGCTGCTCGTAGTCAGGGGGAAAAGCCGGCTGCTGAACAATTCACGGGCCTTATCGGCATCTTTGCCGGACAGCTCCTCAAATTTTCCGTTCACAATCACACTCTGCCAGTTCCGCATGTCGGTCATCACATCGACCTCAAAACATACACTCGGATTTTTACGGAGTATCGAAAGTTTGGTTCCCTTGTTCGTTTGTCCGTAAATGCTTTTCCCGTCGTAACAATAAGTAACCGGAACGATATAGGGTTTCTTGCCGTCGGTACAGGCCAACCGTCCTACGGCCTGACTGGAAAGCACATTGTTGATCTGTAACACATCGAGTGATCCGAGCATAAGAATGGGTTTACATGACGAGGCTATGGTGGAGGTGCTGTTCGAACCAACCGGCTGCCAATTCAGCCACCTTGTTCATGGCACCGGGTTCTTCAAAAAGATGTGTTGCACCCTCAACCACTTCAAGCTTACGTATACCGCGGAGTTCATCAAAGGCCCGGCGGTTGTATTGGAGCACCTGGGTATCAAGACTGCCAACAATCAGTAAAACAGGGACAGTGAGTAAAGACAAGTCGCTGAACGCCATATCGGGCCGGCCGCCGCGTGATACCACCGCCGCAATCTGGGGCAATAAAACAGCGGCACGCAAGGCCGAAGCCGCACCGGTACTGGCACCGAATAACCCAATCCGGCAATCTGCAGCCTCGGGTAACTTTTCAAGCCAGAGTACGGCACCTACCAATCGCTTGGTCAGCAGCGGAATATCGAAGCGGTTGGAATAATCCAGATCTTCCTGAGGCGTAAGCAGGTCAAGCAGCAGGGTACCGAAACCCTGCTCATTCAATTTTGCGGCAACAAAACGGTTGCGCATGCTGAAACGGCTGCTGCCACTGCCATGGGAGAACACGATGATTCCTGCGGGAGAATCCGGAATGATCAGTTCGCCTTTGAGCGCTATATCGCGGAGGGTGATGGTCACTTCCCGGTCGATTCGTGTTTGCATGGAAAGAAGTTGAAGGGTGAACGAAAAAACTGATGAACACCGACGAGCCTTTGGAAAACCCGGATCAAAACGACTGCAGTGCGAAAGGTGAACGGGCCTTCTTATTGATGTCGAATTCGGCGAGCTGGGAAAGCCGGCTGTCAATCTGCTTTTCGTCGGCCTCGCATCCGTAAAACAAGGCAGCAGCCGGTTCCATATCGAGTGCACGCGCATAGGCAGCAGCGGTACCGTAAATACCAATCTTGTAATGATTGATCAACTGGATTCCGGCAAGTAACACCGCATCACGAACCTCACTGTCTCCGCACAGGTGCATTTTGTTGTTGATGTCGGCCACATAGGCTTCCATGATTCCGTTGACCAGGGTGAGCGAATTGATGCGTTCGGCGGCGATAAAATCCTCCAGCCTGACCAGATGGGCTTCCACCTCATCATGGTATTTCTGCAAGACAATTTTGAGGTTCAGGGATCCGCAGCGGGTGATCCAAACCGGTAACGCGTTCCGCAGAATCACTTCCGCGCTGACGAATTTGCAGGCATCATGGTCGAGCAGCTGATGCAGTGTGCTGATTGGGGTGTTTGTGGCTGGGTGCATATCGTTTGAGTTGATGCAGCAAAAATATCCCGGCCGCATGCCGGTAACAATGACCATCATCAACCTGCGCATTGACGTTGCTCATTGAAGCCCGGCATTCGGAACCTTTCCTTTGCACAACATCGGCAGAACGGCTGCCCATTCATTTCCGCATCAAAACCGCAACAACATGCCCGATAAAAAAAGAAAAAAGGAAACCGAAGTGCCTGCAAGGCCGCTTCACCCTGAAATCGTCCAGCCTGCCGATCCGGAAACACCCGAAAGCCCGGAAGAAGATCCCGACATCATTCCGGAGGAAGATCCCTATACAGAACCACCCGAGGAACTGCCTCCACCTCCCGGAGAAGGGCCCTGAACTATCAAGAGTAACCGAACCGCAAACCAAAAAAAATGAATCAGCAATCAGAAACCAAAACGATGCGTACGTTACTCCTGATCTTTCTGCTCCTGGTTTTTTTACATGCCTGTTGCGGCAGCATCCTTATCCTCACTGGATTCCGGGGATTTGAGCCTGTGTACTGGGTGCGGAGTATGCTGAAAGAGATTCCTGAACAATACCATTCTGGATTCGGCATCTGGCTTACTGCTGCAATCGGAGGTTTTCACCTGATTCCTGTTGGCCTGAACTTAAGCAAACATCCGGGCCGTTACCGCTGGGCAATGGCTGGATCCTGCATGCTGCTCATCCTGATCTGTGTGGGAGGCCTGATAGAGCAACAACAGAACCGGTTCCTATTGTTGCTTGCCCTTGAGGCTGCGTGCATATTATTACTGGCCTATACACTGGAAAAAGAAGATGAGAAAACGAGTTCGGGAGCCATCATCATAAAAATGAAATCCCGAAAAAGGAAGAACGGATACCCTGCAACTTACAACCCTACACCATGACACCCGTTACAGAAATCAAAAACTGGCCCGGAGCCTCCTGGATGCTGTTTGTGCTGACCCTGCTCATCCTGCTCGTTTACGGACGACAGGCTTTGGAATGGTTCATGATGAAAGCCTATGCTTTTTTCATTGAGCAGATGCGGATATGAACATTACATGAGCGAGAATCCGAAATCGTTTTTCGAAGCCATCAGTCACGCCCCAGCAGGCGGTGCAAGGGTTTCAGCACATCAATATGACCGGAAATAATCTGCACGATGGCTACAAAGGGAATGAAAAGAATCAGGCCTGCCATTCCCCACAAAATGCCTCCGCAAACCATGGCAACCAACATGGCAAGCGTGCTCACTTTGATTTGGGCGCCCACCACTCTTGGGAAAATCACATTGGCTTCGAGGTACTGTACAAAGGTGAAAACCGCTACCACGCCAATCGGATACCAGATGTCCCCCGTTTCCAGCCAAACCACTGTAATGGGCAAAAGGGCACTGATCAGAATACCGAAATAGGGAATGATGGTCATTACCGCACAAAGCATCCCGAAAAGCAGTGCATTGTCAACACCCAGCAACAGCAGGCCGATCGTATTCAAGGTACCCACGATCGCGTAGACCTTGACCACGCCGGTCACGTAGCTGTAATAGGTATGGATGGTTTGCTGAAGCACCGAATCCACCTCATGCCGGTAGGCTTCAGGCACCAACGACTTGACAAAACCCACAAGGCGGCGCCGGTGATAAAGCAACAGGGCCGTGTATATGGGAGTGATCACAAGCATCACCACGATTTCGGTGGTGGCTGAAACCGCCGACCGGATCAGGGTAACCACGCCTGCGGTGAACTGCTCTGGATGCAGGGCCAGTAAACTACCATAACTGCCGGCATAACTTTCAGCTTTTTGACGGATCTGATGCAGCAGGTGGGCCATTTTCTGAACCAGCGCGGGCATGGCTTTCATCAGTATCCCCGCCTGCCAGAAAAGAAGAGCCAGCAGAAAGCCGATCAGCAGGGCCACAAGCAGGAGACATACCGCAATGGCCGGTGCTTTTCCCCAACCCCGTTGTTCAAGTTTACGGGCAACGGGATAGGTAATGATTGCCGTGAGTAATCCGAAAAAAAGCGGAATGAAAAGCGTTTTCCCGAAATACAGGACAATTGAACCGAATACCAGCAGTTGCAGGTATTTCAGGTAGCGGTCGGCATGGGACGAAACTGCTGACATATACAATGCCCTAAGTTAGGGCAAATAGTATGAATCGAAATTGGCATAGCCAACAAAAGAAATGAGATGAATCAGTTTTCCGGGAGTTTAACGGGCTAAATTTGAACCCTGATCGTATATCCGATGGCGTTATTCCGCATGCTTACCGGTCTTGTTTTTTTTCTGCTGGCTATGCAGATGATGGAGACCGCATTGCAACGGATGGCCGGCCGGCGGTTTAAGATCTTTCTGAAAAAACACACCCAAAGCAAACTCCGCTCGGTAGGCGGAGGCACACTGGTAACCGGTATCCTCCAAAGCAGCTCAATTGTCAACCTGCTTGTGCTGGGTTTGATCGGCGCCGGTGTGGTGCAACTGGAAAACGGGCTGGCGCTGCTGCTGGGTTCCAACCTGGGCAGTACGGTCAACAGCTGGCTGGTGGCGGGTATCGGTTTCAGTCTGCAGCTAGAATCCTATGTGCTTCCCGTTACGGCAGTTGCAGGACTGGGCATGATCCTTTCCAACCCGGAGAAAACCTATCACACCGTATTCCGCTTCCTGTTCAGCCTTGCCTTTCTGTTTATCGCCCTCGACTTCATCAAGACGGGCATGCAGAATCTGGCAAGCGTAGTGCCGCTAAGCCGCCTTGAACATTTTCCGCTTTTTGTACTCATCATCACGGGAATGCTGCTTACCGCCCTGTTGCAGACCAGCTCGGCCATGATGGCAATTGCGTTAAGTGCCCTGCATGCCGGCGGTATCAGCCTGATGATGGCCATGGCGCTGGTACTGGGCGCCGAAGCCGGAACTTCACTCAAGCTCTTTCTTGCCGCTGCGGGTAATTCGCCGGTAAAAAAAAGGGTGGCTACCGGAAATTTCATTTTCAACGCGGTTACGATGCTGGTGGTGGGCTTGTTGCTGGCGCCCTGTCAACGGCTGGTCCTCCATATCACCGGAAGCGGCAACGAACTGATGGCCCTGGTGGTTTTCCAGACGCTGACCAACCTCATCAGCCTGCTGCTTTTCTGGCCGGTACTTCGACCCTTCGGGAAAATGCTGAACCGGATGTTCCGTCATAATCAGACGGAAAGCCTGTTCATCCATAAGATACCGGCCGCCGGAAATGGTGCAGGCCTTGATGCGCTTGAAAACGAAACCTTGCATCTGGCCGGCGATGTGATCCTGCATCATTTCGATGTTTTTCATCCCGGAACCGAACCGGAAGTTCCGGTGAAAACCCATGAACAGTTTTCCCGGAAGTCGGCTTCAGACAAGTATGCCTATATCAAACTCCTGCACGGAAGCATGCATACTTATGCGCTACGTTTACAAAAGCACACGACCGATCCTCACGATACGGAGCGTCTCGATCAGCTTATGGCCTGCATCCGCAACCTGATGTATGCCGCCAAAAGCATCCACGATGCAAGGGGCGATGTTGCACAGATGAGCCAATCGTCAAATGAAATCAAATACGGATTTTACCGGCAGGCGGAAAATTTCATGCGCACGTTTTACAACCATGCTGCACGTTTGCTGGCAGAAACTGCAGCCGCCGATAAGCAGCAGGAGTTGCTATCCTTGTTCAAAGACATCAACGAAGGCTATACCCAAAGCCTTCAGGCGCTCTATAAGGAAAACCTGAGCAAGCAGGTGTCTGAAACGGAAATTTCCACCCTCATCAATTTCAACCGGTCGTTGTACACTGCCTACAAGTCAATGGCTTTCGCCCTGAAGGATTATCTGCTCGATGAGCAACAGGCGGCCTATTTTGATGGGCTGCCGGGGTTTATCCGGTAAAAAACGTTACACGCAAATCATCCGGACACAACGGCGAAGATGTTGCAGAAAAGTGAAGAACCCCGGTACGGAGCAATTTAACATTCAGCACCAAGCACCAAACACTTTATGTCGATTGGCTATCTGTAATGGACCAGTTTCATTTGCCCAAACAGCTATCAGATCGGCATTATACGGGAAATTTTTTGGGCTAAAAGTAATTTCACTTTCGTAGAATTTCACTTCCGTAGAATGTCATGTTCGTAAAACTTAAGCGAGTTAGATTCTATTTTCTTTTTATAAACTTTTGGCAATCGACAAAATTGATATTCACTGCAGAAGAGAGGAAACTCCCTAAGAAGCGAATCATTTAACAACTAACATTTAACAACTAACATTTAACACCAAACACCTAACACGTAAGAACTTATTTCAGTTTCCCCAACGCATCCGTAACGCGTGCCCAGGCGGTTTCGATTTTTTCAAGGCTGTTTGCAAAGGAGAAGCGCACGCAGTTTGGATCGCCGAAGGCTTCGCCCATCACCGAACTTACATGGGCCGAATGTAAAAGATACATGGAGAGGTCGGCGGAACTGCGGATGCTGACGCCGTCGGCCGACTTGCCGAAATAATAGCTCACATCGGGGAATATATAAAAGGCCCCATCAGGTGGATTGCAGACCAGCCCGGGAATTTGCCCGACAAGTTCAAGCACCCGCTCACGGCGACGGGCAAACGCCGCCGTCATTTCATAGGTGGGCTTCAAATCTGATGTAAGTGCGGCCACGGCGGCCTTTTGTGCGATGGAGCAGGTGGCACTGGTAAACTGCCCCTGCAACTTTTCGCAGGCTTTAGCGATATCGGTATGCGCCGCCATATACCCGATCCGCCAGCCGGTCATGGCAAAACCCTTACTCAGCCCGTTGATAAGCACCACACGGTCTTTCAGGTCGTCGAAAGAAGCCATGCTTGCATGCCGTCCCGAAAAACGGATGTATTCATAAATTTCGTCGGAAAGGATGTAGACCTGCGGATAGCGGCGGAACACTTCGGCAAGCGCCGACAGTTCTTCCATGCTGTACACCGCGCCGGAAGGATTGCAGGGTGAAGAGAACAAAAACATACGGGTAGCCGGCGTGATGGCGGCTTCAAGCTGATCGGGGGTGATTTTGAATCCGCTTTTCAGGGTGGTGGGTAAGGTTACCACCGTAGCGCGCGAAATTTTTACCAGTTCGGAATAGGTCACCCAGAACGGCGTGGGAATGATGACCTCGTCTCCCTCATCGGCCAGGGCGAGTATGGCATTGGCCAGGCTTTGTTTTGCTCCGGTGGAAACAACAATGTTGGAGGGCTCATAAAGCAGCCCGTTGTCGCGCTGCAACTTGGTACAAACCGCAGCACGCAGATCGGGGTAACCCGGCACGGGCGTATAATGGCTCCAGTTTTCGCGGATGGCTTTTATGGCGGCTTCCTTCACATGTTCGGGCGTATCGAAATCCGGCTCACCCAGGCTGAGGTCGATCACATCAATACCCTTCTCGCGGAGTTCGCGGCCGAGCTTGGCCATCTTTAAGGTTTCGGGTTCGCTGAAGCGGTCGAGCAGGCTGGATAGATGCATGGCAGGCAATCGGTTGAACTGCAATATTACAGGAATTCCCGGCTTATGCCACGCCAGAACGGGGGTCAGATCAGTTCACTCTCCAGCAGTGAATTGTTGAGGGTGCTCCCCTGCTCGGCAAAGATTTTGGCGGCCCTGATGAATTGGGTAAACAACGGTTGCGGATTTTCGACCGTGCTCTTGAGTTCGGGGTGGAATTGCACGCCTACGAAAAAAGGATGTCCGGGCAATTCGATGATCTCCACCAGTCCGGTTTCGGGATTCTTTCCGCTGGCCACCATGCCCGCCTTTTCGTATTCTTCGAGATAGGTATTGTTGAACTCCCAGCGATGGCGGTGGCGCTCCGTGATTTCCGGGGTACCGTAGATGCGAAGCGCGAGCGTACCTTCCTTGAGCAGGCAGGGATAACTGCCCAGCCGCATGGTGCCGCCCATCCGGGTAACGGCTTTCTGCTGCTCCATCAGGTCTATGACGGGGTGGGTTGTTTCAGGATTCATTTCGGTGGAATGGGCATCAGCCCAGCCCAGCACATTGCGGCCGAATTCAATCACAGCCATCTGCATACCCAGACAGATACCGAAGAACGGCAGTTTGTTTTCACGGGCATAACGAACTGCGGCAATCTTGCCCTCCACGCCGCGGATGCCGAAGCCCGGGGCAACAAGAATACCGTCGAGCCCCGATAACTTTTCAGCGATGTTCTCCGGAGCAAGGTGTTCACTATGAATATTCACAATCTGCACCTTGCAGTCGTTTTGAGCGCCGGCATGTACAAAGGATTCGAGTATGGACTTATAGGCATCCTGCAACTCGATATATTTTCCGACAAGTCCGATATGCACCTTGCCAGCGGGCTTCCTGATCTTGTCGAGGAATTCTTTCCAGCGGCCCAGCTGCGGAGCGGAATAACCGGTGATGTTGAGTTTTTTCAGTACGGTAACATCTAGCCCCTCCTGCAGCATTTTCAAGGGCACTTCATAAATGGAGCTGGCATCCATGGCCTCGATAACGGCCTCGGTTTTGACATTGCAGAACAGGGCGATTTTCTTGCGTAATTCCGCAGAAAGTGATTTCTCGGTACGGCAGACGATGATATCGGGATGCACCCCGTTCTCACTCATCAGCTTCACGCTATGCTGTGTGGGCTTGGTTTTGAGCTCCTTGGCCGCTTTGAGATAGGGAATCAGGGTCAGGTGCACCACAAGGCAATCGGTATCTTCCATCTCCCACTGGATCTGCCTTACGGCTTCCACAAAAGGAAGACTTTCGATGTCGCCGATGGTGCCGCCGATTTCGGTGATGACGATATCGTACTTGCCGGTATTGCCGATCAGCATCATGCGGCGCTTGATTTCGTCGGTGATGTGCGGAATCACCTGTACCGTCTTGCCCAGATAAGCCCCCTCCCGTTCCTTGTTGATGACGGTCTGGTAGATGCGGCCGGTCGTGACATTATTGGCCTGTGAGGTATGGATATTGAGGAACCGTTCGTAGTGTCCGAGATCAAGGTCGGTTTCGGCCCCGTCTTCGGTCACATAACATTCGCCGTGCTCATAGGGATTTAGGGTGCCGGGGTCGACATTGATATAGGGGTCGAATTTCTGTATGGTAACCGTCAAGCCCCGCGACTGGAGCAACTTGGCCAGTGAAGCGGCAATGATGCCCTTGCCCAGGGAAGACGTTACACCTCCGGTGACGAATATATATTTTGACATTGCTGCGAAATTCAAAATTATGAACACACCCGTTAAATGCGGAACTGCGGCTTACGCGTACCTGATCCGGCAGATGTACCGGAACGTGAATTAAACAGGTGAAATGACCGGGAGGAATAAAAAAATCCGTGAGGTCGTACAAATGTAAAGTGTTTTTGCAGGCGGTGGAAATTTTCGGCTGAATTTATTCGGGAAAGGATTTACAAAGAAGAATTCCGGGCCTTGGGAAAGTTTTAACAACCTCATCCTGAGGGCATACAAACTATTTGCGTATTTCCTTTGTTGAGCAAACGGACAGGCGTAATTTCACGCCCGTTCATATTGAAATAATAATTTTCATGATATGGGAGCCATCAAAAACAAATTCAAGGAAGTTTCGGACCAAACCGCAGTCGAAATCAAGGACCTGCTTAAGGAACACGGGAACAAGAAAATCGGGGAAGTAACCCTGAGTCAGATTTACCAGGGTATGCGGGGTATGACCGGACTGGTCACCGAAACCTCGCTGCTTGATGCGCAGGAAGGCATCCGGTTCCGCGGGTACACCATTCCCGAATTGCAGAAAGCGCTTCCGAAGGCGCAGGGTGGTACCGAGCCGCTCCCCGAAGGATTGTTTTTGCTGATGCTGCTGGGTGGCCTGCCCAATGAGGAGGAAGTGAACCACCTCACATCGACCCTGCAACGGCGCAGCCATGTACCCAACCATGTATTCGCCACCATCGAGGCCACGCCGATCAATACGCATCCCATGACCCAGTTTGTGATTGCCATCATGGCCTTGCAAACCGAAAGCAGTTTTGCCAAGCGTTATGCAGCCGGTATGAGCAAGAAAGAATACTGGGATGCCACCTACGACGATGCGCTCGACCTGATTGCCCGCCTGCCCCGTGTGGCTTCCTATATCTACCGCCGCAAATACAAGAATGGTGAACATATACAGCCGAACGGGCTTCTCGACTGGGCCGGCAACTTCGCCCACATGATGGGTTATGACGATGAAGGGTTCAAGGAACTCATGCGCTTATATATGACCATACATGCCGACCATGAAGGCGGTAATGTTTCGGCGCATACCACACATCTGGTGGGCAGCGCCCTCAGCGACCCTTATCTCTCCTTCGCTGCCGGCATGAACGGCCTTGCAGGTCCGCTGCATGGCCTGGCCAACCAGGAAGTGATCCGCTGGATCTTCGATATGCAAAAAGAGCTGGGTGTGGATCAACCCACAAAGGAACAGATTGCCGAATATGTGAAAAAGACGCTCAGCGAAGGCAAGGTGGTTCCCGGATACGGTCATGCCGTGCTCCGAAAAACCGATCCCCGCTTCACCGCACAGATGGAGTTCGGCAAAAAACATCTCCCGAACGATCCGCTGGTGAATACCGTCTGGAATATCTACGAAACCGTACCCCCCATCCTGCAATCGCTCGGAAAAATCAAGAACCCCTGGCCCAATGTGGATGCGCACAGCGGCGCCTTGCTGGTGCACTACGGCATGGTCGAATATGAATTCTATACTGTGCTGTTCGGCGTCTCGCGTGCACTGGGTGTACTGGCCAGCCTTTGCTGGGACCGTGCCCTGGGCTTCCCGCTGGAACGACCCAAATCGGTTACCACCAATCTGGTCAAGGAATGGCTGGCAGGCAGGGATGAAATCTGGGGGGAGTAACCAGGGATATAACGATTCCGAGTAAACGAAAGCGTATCAGCGGGGCATCACATACTGCCGCACGTCCGCGGCCGTGATGCTGTTTCCGGAAAGAATCACGAGTCGTTCCACCACATTCCGCAACTCGCGGATATTTCCTGTCCAGTTGTATTCCTTGAGAATTCCCACAGCATCGGCAGCAATAGGCTTACGACTCTGGCCGTATTCGCCGGCGATCACCTCCAGGAAAAAATCCACCAGCGGAGGAATATCATCACGCCTTTCGTTGAGGGAAGGCACATGAACTATGATTACACCCAGGCGGTGATAGAGATCAAGCCGGAAATTCTTATCCTCAACTTCTTTCAGTAAATTCTTGTTGGTGGCCGCCACTACGCGTACATCCACGGCAATATCCTTGTCGGCACCCACGCGGGTGATCTTACCTTCCTGCAGGGCACGCAGCACTTTGGCCTGGGCACTCAGGCTCATGTCGCCGATTTCGTCGAGGAAAAGCGTGCCGCCGTTGGCCTGTTCAAATTTTCCGATGCGTTGTTTTATGGCTGAGGTGAAGGAGCCTTTTTCATGACCGAAGAGTTCGCTCTCGATAAGTTCCGCAGGAATAGCCGCGCAGTTCACTTCAACCAGTGGCTTATCGTACCGCGCACTTTTCTCATGGATCCAGCGTGCCACCAGTTCCTTGCCGACTCCGTTTTCGCCCGTAATCAGCACCCGGGCATCGGTAGGTGCCACTTTATCGATGGTGGATTTGATTTGCCGGATCGGTTCGCTCTCCCCCACCATCTCCTGCACCCGCGACACCCGGCGCTTGAGCACGCGGGTTTCCACGGAGAGGGTCTGACGATCTTTGGCATTGCGCAGGGTGATGAGCAAGCGGTTCAGGTCGGGCGGCTTGCTGATATAATCAAAGGCCCCCTTTTTCACGGCCTCCACGGCGGTATCGATGTTGCCGTGTCCGCTGATGACCACCACCGGCACATCGGGATTCACCGCTCTGGCCTGCTCCAGGAATTCTATGCCGTCCATTTTAGGCATCTTGATGTCGCAAAGAACGATATCGAATGGGGTAGCGGAAAATTTGCGCAGGCCTTCCTCGCCGTCGGCGGCTTCCTCGATCTTGTAGCCCTCGTAACTCAGGATTTCACCGAGGGTTTTCCGGATCGATTTTTCATCATCAATAATCAGAATGCGGGCCATAGGCAGATACCGGGTGGATGCTGCGTTTCAACATATTGCCGGGATGCAAAGGTACAGATGAAATCATACCGATGTGATATCTGTAATGGATCTTACCGATTGCCAGGATGTTAAAAAAATTGAAAAACAGATGCTAATGTTCTTAAGTTATAGAGATTAATCTGCGTAATCAGCGGTTCAGACCATTGTATCCTGATAGCTGTCCCCCTTCCACGCACAAGCGTTTTCTGGCCTCCACAGCCGGCAGGCTGCGTACCGATGTCCGCGCTGCGGCCGCTTCTTCCGGAAAATGACGCAAGCTATTTTCCGTCTGCCGCCTTCGGCGTCACCGAACCGGCCAAGGCGCTCCCATCGGTACTGGTGGATTTTTACAACCGGTGGCCGCTTGAAGGTCAGTAGTGCGTTGCGCTTTAGCCGTGCAAGGGATAGTCTCAACGGAGCAAACCGTTCAAACATCTCAAACCTTTCAAACCTTTATACCATCTGGCGCAAGTGTTCGCCTAAGCGATCACTTGTGTCTATCTATTCTGCCC
>CAZZLI010000070.1:0-15244 GCA_964655055.1 uncultured Ferruginibacter sp. | reverse complement strand
TTCAATAAATTGGTTCTCAATGTCTTTAGGTAATCAATCTTTTATTTTAGCCCACAACTTTTCCCCCAAACAGAAAGCCCCGCAAACGGTGGGCAGCTTGCTGTTTTGGCAGAACAGAACAGCCCGTATCACAACGAGAGAGGCGCATCTTATTTTTTATTCAAAACCATGCAGGATGTGGGTCTGGCTCCATAGCGAAGAAACTTGACATGGCGTTGCCAACCGTAAAAAAATCTTTGGCTGCATTGGTTTTAAAAGGAGTCCTCACAAAAGAGGGACAGGGTAAATCGACAGGGTATTTTGTGGTTTGAGCTTGATTTCGGCATTAACGATCAACCCGCCCAAATCCATTTTGCAGCTTATGACTTTGATGCGTCATGAACAACGACAGCAGAACGATAATCTGGTAAATAGCATATGGGGTGTGATTGTCACGCTCCTCACATTTTCCTCGTTACTCTGACTGCTCATTCCTCAAACCACTCATTATGCTGCTCCTGTACCCGCACAAACGTAGTGCGCTTGCTGAGTTCCTTCAGCGACCTGGCTCCCACATAGGTGCAGGTTGAACGGAGACCACCCAACATATCAAGTATGCTTGCGGAAACATCGCCCCGGTAGGGCACCCGGGTAGCTTTTCCCTCCGATGCCCGGTATTCCGCAACGCTGCCTGCATATTTTTCCATGGCTACCCCCGAACTCATGCCGTAAAACGACTTGTATTTTTTGCCGTCGGCTCCGGTAGTGATTTCTCCGCCACTTTCCGTATGCCCGGCCAGCATGCTGCCCAGCATCACAAAATCGGCACCGCCGCCGAAGGCCTTGGCCACATCGCCGGGGATTTTGCAGCCACCATCGGCAATGATCAGTCCGCCCAGGCCATGCGCGGCATCGGCACATTCAATGATGGCAGATAGTTGTGGATAGCCAACCCCGGTCTTGATCCGCGTCGTACATACTGAACCCGGACCAATGCCCACCTTCACCATATCGGCTCCGGCCAGCAGCAATTCCTCCACCATTTCGCCGGTGACCACATTGCCGGCCATGATCACTTTATCGGGATGTTGTGCCCGCGTACTCTTTACGAAATCCACAAATTTTTCGGCATAGCCATTGGCCACATCGATGCAGATAAAGCGCAGCTCCGGATGCACTTTCAGCAACACGTTCAATTTTTCCGCATCCGATTTTCCGGTTCCGGTGCTCACCGCAATGCGTTCCGAAATGGATGCGCCACCGTTGCGCATGAAATTGTTCCATTCGTCGGGGCTGTAATGCTTGTGGATGGCGGTGAACAGATCATGCCCCGCAAGGGCCCGCGCCATGGCAAAGGTGCCTACCGTGTCCATATTGGCCGCCATAACCGGAATGCCCTGCCACGCCGTTCCGCCGTGAAGAAAACGGTAGGAGCGGATCAGCGAAACTTCGGCCCTGGATCCGAGTGTGGATCGCTTAGGGCGGATCATCACATCCTTAAAGCCGAGTTTGATGTCATTTTCTATTCGCATATACGGATGAATTAAATGGGTTGATGAACAATGCCTGGGTTGAATTACTTTCTTATCCAAATGTACACCGTTCAGATTGTTCCGCTGTTGAATCATAGACGGAAAACCTGAGTGCTGTTCATCTACAACCAACGGCACGGCAGTCGATATGCTTACCTTTGCACTATGGTCTATCGTTCACTCTCCGAATGCCTCCACGATCTGGAGAAAAACGGACAGCTCGTCCGCATCAGCGAGGAAGTGGACCCCAACCTGCAGATGGCCGCCATTCACCTGCGTGTATTCGCTGCAGGAGGACCGGCCCTGCTTTTTGAAAAGGTGAAGGGAAGCAGGTTTCAGGCGGCATCCAACCTTTTTGGTACGATGGAACGCAGTCGCTTCATTTTCCGGCATACCTGGAAGAGCGTTCAGAAGATGATTGCCTTGAAAACCGATCCGATGCAGGCGCTGCGTCATCCGCTTCAATACGCCGGAACCGTGATTGATGCCTTCAAGGCCCTTCCCTTGAAAAATCCGCTTTCACGCCCCGCACTTTTTGAGGAGGTACGCATCAGCGACCTGCCGCAGATCCGTCACTGGCCGATGGACGGCGGGGCTTTTGTCACACTGCCGCAGGTGTATACCGAAGACCCCGATAAACCCGGTATCATGAATGCCAATCTGGGTATGTATCGCATTCAGCTTTCGGGAAACGAATATGTACCTGACCGGGAAATTGGTTTGCATTATCAATTGCATCGGGGCATTGGCGTACACCAGACCAGGGCCAACAAAAAAAATATTCCACTCAGGGTGAGCGTGTTTGTTGGCGGCCCGCCTGCACATACCGTAGCCGCCGTTATGCCCCTGCCCGAAGGGATCAGCGAAGCGACGTTTGCAGGAGCCCTGGGCGGAAGGCGATTCCGCTATTGCTATCGTGATGGTTTCTGCATCAGCACCGACGCCGATTTTGTCATCACCGGTGAAGTGTATCCGGGTGAGAACAAACCCGAAGGACCCTTTGGCGATCATCTCGGTTATTACAGCCTGCAACATCCTTTCCCGTTGATGCGGGTGCATAAGGTTTATGCCCGCAAAAATGCCATCTGGCCATTTACCGTTGTGGGCAGGCCACCCCAGGAAGATACCGCTTTCGGAAACCTGATTCATGAACTTACCGGGAAAGCGGTGGAGGCCGAGATTCCGGGACTGAAAGCGGTACATGCCGTTGACGCTGCTGGCGTACATCCGCTGTTGCTGGCCATCGGCAGCGAGCGCTACACGCCCTATGCACCTGCACGCCAACCGGCGGAGTTGCTTACGATTGCCAACCATATCCTGGGTACCGGTCAACTTAGTCTGGCTAAATTCCTCTTCATCACCGCCGACGACTCCCAGCGTTTATCAGTACACGATATCGGGGCCTACTTGCTTCATGTGTTCGAACGGATCCATATCGAACGCGACCTGCATTTTCATACACAAACCACCATCGATACGCTCGATTATTCGGGCACATCGCTGAACAGCGGCAGCAAACTGGTTCTAGCCGCTTACGGTGAGCCGATACGAAAACCTTGTATCGAAGTGCCTGATGCGCTAAGGAATCTGAGCGGCTTTTCACAGGCTACCCTTATCCTGCCCGGCGCCGTAGCGCTGCAGGCTTCGCCGTTTATTACTTATGCATCTGCTGCCGTTGAATTGAAGTCACTCGAGCAGCAATTGCTCGGAAAGCCCCTGAATTCTCTTGTGATGATTGTGCTCTGTGATGATGCACCGATGACGGCAGCGAATCTGCGCAACTTCCTCTGGGTTACGTTTACGCGATGCAATCCCTCACACGATATCCATGGGGTAGGTGCTTTTCATGAAAACAAACACTGGGGATGTCGCGGCCCCCTGATTTTTGACGCCCGCATCAAACCGCATCATGCACCACCGGTTGTCACGGATCCGGCCACTGAAAAGTCGATCGCCCCTGTATTTGAGAAGGGGGGAAGTCTGCATGGTTGGGGTTGATGCCATACCAATAATCTTCAAACAAAATGCTGAATCGTATTTTTCTCTTCTCCGGATTTCTGGCTTTGCTGCTCTCCTGCAAATCCCAAAACAAATCGCCTGAACTTACCGAGAGTACCGATGCCCGTACCATGCTTTGGGAAGTCAGTGGTGTTGGGTTGAAGCAGCCTTCCTATCTCTTCGGCACCTTCCATCTGATGTGTCCTGCCGATATCCGCGTGAGCAATGCCTTGCGTTCGGTTTGCAGCGGAGTCGAACGCATTTATATGGAGCTTGATATGGACGATCCCGCCGCTATGTTGGGGATGTTGGGGGAAATGAATATGAAGGATGGCAGGAAGCTGGGTGACTTGCTTTCGGAAAAAGAACTGGACCGGCTCAAAGCCTTCTTCCGCGATACGTTGAAAATGCCCATCGGCATGCTGATGTCGGCCAAGCCCATGATGCTGTCCTCGCTGCTGTATCCGAAATTGTCGGGCTGTAATGCTACCGGCGGTATGGAAACGGCTATTATGAAACTGGCCAGGGAAAATAAGAAGGAAATCCGCGGACTGGAAACTTTCGCCTTTCAGGCCGCTTTGTTTGATTCAATTTCCTACGTAGACCAGGCCAGGGAGCTGATGCAGATGATTGACAGCATGGGCCAGCACAAAAAGTACTTCGATACGATGACCGCCATCTACCTGCGCCAGGATCTTGACGAACTGGCCACCCTTTTCGGGAAGCCCGAATACGGCATCTTGCAGCAGCAGGATCTCCTGCTCGACCAGCGCAACAGGAACTGGGTCGGACAATTGAAAGCCATACTTCCCAAAGAGCGGGTACTTGTTGCCGTGGGTGCGGGTCATCTGGCCGGACCGAACGGACTGATTGCCCTTCTGCGGAAGGAAGGCTTTAGGGTAAGGCCTCTTCGGAACAGGGATTGATTAAAATGAGGGTTGTATATGTTCAATGTTCAAAGTTCAATATTCAATGTTCAATGTTCAATGTTCAATGTTCAAGGTTTTTCAATGCCTGAATTCGGTTGCTTGATCCTATCGCTGCCGAAACCGGGAAATATTTTTATCCGGGTAACCAGTGATTCAGGCAGAAGATTGTTTCAAAGGGTTTGGGTTTAAAGATTTGAAAGGTTGGTTTTTCAGGTTCAATTCTCCCGAACTGTGCCGCTCCCTGACTTTTTTTCTTCGACAGCAATGCCCTGCAATATTTACCATTCAACATTTAGCACATCCCATTCGCCCTTTCAATTTTCCAAAGTCGGACAGGGTCACCCTACCCGTTCGATAATTGCAATCCGCGGAATCTATTAATCTGCGTAATCAATGGTTCAGACAACAGTGAGCTACCTTGGCTCTGACACAAAAAATAATCCTACAGGAAAAATCCTGCGAATCCTGTAATCCCGTAATCGTGTTCAGATCATTGCGTGTTTCAGCCCGCTTCTATCCGCCTAAGGAAGGGGAAGCAGATCCAGGTTATGGAAATAGAGGACAATCCCAATAAAAACACCCCGATTTTTCGTCGGGGTGCTCTTCGGGGGTATATAAGGTACGGATGAAATCAGCGCACAAAACAGTGGTAGATGTCTACCGTTGCGCCGGGAAAATCGTTGTGGTTCGTTACAGTCCGTACGATATTGAAATTGGTGGGGGTGAGCAGCAGGATTTTCCAGTTATTGTCTTCCCCGTCGATTTTCATGTTCAGCAGATCGCCGGGAAGGATGGCATAGCGTCCGGAAGAAACCTCCGAACTGTTGAAGCAATAACTGACATTGCTGCTGCCGTCGAAATCGATGAAATTTTCAACCACAGGCTGCCAGGGCAGGGTGGAGTCCTTATACAGGGTTCCGCCATAATACGCTTTCATGCGAATGGCGTTGAAACTCCATTTGCCGGCGGCTTTGTCGGTATTTACCGGATTTTTGATGCCTTCCTTGCTGCAGGAACTGATGAGTAGGATGAACAGGGTGGATGCCACCACAAGCAGGGGTAGTCTTTTTTTCATGGGTAAAGGGATTAAAACACCTTTTAAACGCCCATGTGTTCTGTGTATTGTGTACCGCTGTGGTTATTTTTTCGGCTGATGGACGAAGCGGATTGTGCCACTTTTCTTAAGGTCGGAAGCGATGCGCACCTCATACCGGTGGTCGCCGTCAGTAACCACCATCACGGCCGTATTGGGGGGGATGTCGCCCAGGTTTTCGGCATACATCGTCAACTCATTGATTTTCCGTCCGGTACTGGCATCCAGCTCCAGGGAGATCGGGGTGGTGCTCAGTTTCTGATGCGATACAATCAGCTTTTCGTTATAGAATACGGAAACGATATCGCCGTCTATCTCGCCGTTATCATAGAGGTCCACCTTGAAGGTTTCATTTTCAATTTCGATGGTCTTGACGATTTCTGTATTTCTTTTTTCGTATTTGCTTATATCATCCTTATTATCAGTTTGTTGATCGGAAGATTTATCCTGATTTTTAGAAGGATTTGGAAGACCTGGCGCCGATGAATTTGTTTTTCCGGCCTCCGTTCCTGCTTGCGTAGTTCCCGTACTGCCTTGCCGTGTTCCCGTAGTTCCGGGCTTAACGGAAGGCTGATCAGTTTTGGCCAGATCTGCGGGGTTGCCGGGTTTGGGGTTTGTTTTCGGGGTAGGCGTTTTTACGGGCGTGGTCTTGTTGAAGGTACTCAGGTCGTTGCTGAGGGTACGCCGGGTTAGTGTGGTTTTGCCCGAGCCGCATCCATTCCGTTGCCCCGGAGCGGTTTCCCAGTATCCCACCAGCTTTTCCGTATTTTTTTCTGAAACATAGGAAAGATAATGGGTTTGGAAGCAGTCGCTGAAATCGGGCGGGGTATTCCCCTTGATGCGCTTGAGTTCGGTAACCTTGATGGAATTGTTCGATTTGTTGAACACCCCCTGCAGATTGCAAATCACATAATATTTCCTTCCCTGGAAATACGAATACGAAATGCCGGTAACCGAGCTGCCCTTCACTTCAAGCTCAAGAATGTACTCGGTGCTGTTGGAGCCGTAGAGTACGATATCTCCCTTGCTGTCGAAATAACCCCGCCACTGGCCGTCGATTTTCTGTGCCGAAACAAAAAAGCCCGTAAGGGTTAGGGCAAGCAGCAAAACAATCCTGTAATACGATGGCGAAGTCTTTGACATGGTAACACGATTTTTTTGAAGCAGTGTCTGAAGTTCGTAAAACGACGGTAAACAGCGGCAAAGATATTATGCCCCTGAATTTTCGACCCTAATAGTTCGTTAATTTTGACCCTCAAAATAAAGGGCCTGGCCTCATTAAAAATATGATTAACATCACGCTACCCGACGGCGCCGTAAGAACCTATGAAGCCGGAGTAACCGCCATGGATATTGCCAAATCCATCAGTGAGGGATTAGCCCGGAAAGTATTGGCCGCCAAGGTCAATGGCGAGGTCTGGGATGCTTCCCGGAAAATCAATAAGGATTCTACCCTTCAACTGCTCACCTGGAACGATGAGTCCGGCAAAGCCGCCTTCTGGCATTCCACCGCACACCTCATGGCCGAGGCGCTTGAGGCGGAATATCCGGGCGTCAAGTTCGGTTATGGTCCTCCGGGTGAAAAAGGGTTCTACTACGATGTGGATCCGGGCGACCGTACCCTGGGAGAGGATGATCTGGCCAAAATCGAGGCGAAAATGAACGAGCTCGCCAAGCTCAACCAGCCCTATCTGCGCCGCGAAGTACCTAAGGCCGAGGCGCTCGATTACTTCACAAAGAAAGGAGACAACTACAAGCTGGAAATCATCGACCGGCTCAACGACGGCGAAATCAGCTTTTATACGCAGGGCAATTTTACCGACCTCTGCCGTGGTCCGCATATTCCCTCCACCGGCTTCATCAAAGCCATCAAGCTTACCGGTGTGGCAGGAGCTTACTGGCTCAACAACGAGAAGAACAAGATGCTCACCCGCATCTACGGGGTTTCGTTTCCTTCTGCCAAAGAACTTGAAGAACACCTGGCCCTGCTGGAGGAAGCCAAAAAGCGCGACCACCGTAAACTGGGCCGCGAACTCGGACTCTTCGCCTTTTCCGAAAAAGTGGGCATGGGGCTTCCGCTTTGGTTGCCCAAGGGTGCCATGCTGCGCGACCGCCTGCAGCAATTTCTGCAAAAGGCACAACTCGAAATCGGATATCTGCCCGTCATCACTCCGCATATCGGCCACAAAAACCTGTATGTGACTTCGGGGCATTACGAAAAATACGGGGAGGACAGTTTTCAGCCCATCAAAACACCACAGGAAGGTGAGGAGTTCTTTCTAAAACCCATGAACTGTCCCCATCACTGCGAAATCTATAAGACTTCTCCCCGCAGTTATAAGGATCTTCCGCTTCGCCTTGCCGAATTCGGTACGGTCTACCGTTATGAACAGCACGGTGAACTGCATGGCCTTACCCGTGTGCGCGGCTTTACCCAGGACGATGCACACCTGTTCTGCATGCCCAACCAGGTGAAAGACGAGTTCAAGAAAGTGATTGACCTGGTGCTTTACGTGTTTGAGTCCCTCAGTTTCACCGATTATACCGCACAGATCTCGCTGCGCGACAAGGAGAACCGCGCCAAATACATAGGCTCCGAAGAAAACTGGACGCTTGCTGAACAGTCAATTATAGAAGCTGCCGCCGAAAAAGGACTCAATACCGTAATCGAATACGGCGAGGCAGCGTTTTACGGACCCAAGCTCGATTTCATGGTGCGCGACGCCATTGGCCGCAAGTGGCAGCTGGGCACCATACAGGTGGATTACAATTTGCCCGAACGCTTTGATCTTACTTACATCGGAGAAGACAATGCGAAACACCGTCCGGTGATGATTCACCGGGCACCCTTCGGCAGCATGGAGCGCTTCATTGCCGTTCTTACCGAACACTGTGCCGGAAAATTTCCGCTCTGGCTGGCGCCCGTGCAGGTGAAGATTCTGCCCATCAGCGACAAGTTCATGGGGTATTCCGAAACCGTAATGAGGAAGTTGTCGGCTGCCGATATCCGTGCCGAAATCGACGACCGCAACGAAAAAATCGGAAAAAAGATCCGCGATACCGAACTGGAAAAAGTGCCCCTGATGCTGGTTGTAGGAGAGAAGGAGATGCTGGAAGAAAAAGTGGCGGTGCGCAGGCAGGGTAAGGGCGATCTGGGCGTCAGTTCGGTGGACGATTTCATCGCCCGGGTTCAGGATGAGGTAAAAAGCCGGAAAGGAACGGAATAAAACCTATATTTACACGTCAGTCGGAATTTAAACCGGAAAGGTTGGCGTCCGATTGTTACGGCTTGCATTGAACAACTAAAAAAAACAATCCGTCGGACGTAAAAGGCAATCCGCCGTTTGCCGGAACCCGACACTTCTCGTATGGCATTTCCTCCCAGGCCCCCGCGTGGCGCTTTCAATCCCCGTTTCAGAAAAGAACAACAACAGGAACACCGAACCAACCACATGATCAGGGTGCCCGAGGTACGCCTGGTGGGCGACAATGTGAAGGTGGGCATCTACCCTACAGCCGAGGCACAGAAGATGGCCAATGACATGCAGCTCGATCTGGTGGAGATTTCACCGGCGGCCGCTCCTCCTGTCTGCAAGATCATCGACTATAACAAGTTCCTTTACGACGAAAAGAAAAAGAAGAAGGAAATCAAGGCCAAGTCGAAGTCGAGCGAAATGAAGGAAGTCCGTTTCACGCCGAATACCGACGACCACGATTTCGAATTCAAATGCAAGCACGCCGAAAAATTCCTTCTGGACGGCAATAAGGTGAAGGCCCATGTTCAGTTCAAGGGCCGCGCTATCATGTTCAAGGAAAGGGGTGAATTACTACTCTTGAAATTTGCCGACCGTCTCAAGGATGTGGGTGTGCTGGAAGGCATGCCGAAAATGGAAGGCAAGCGCATGCTGGTCATGTTCGCACCCAAAAGCCAGAAGAAGGCCAAGGCGGCTTCAAGTTCCTGATTCCAGTCAAAATTTTGGGTAGATAAAACTCCGTCCGGGATCAATCAGTTCCCTGGCATTATCGCGTTTGCCGGGTTCCTTGCTATAACAGCCGGTCAAGTTCATTTTTTCCGATAACCACAACGTCGAATTCATCAAGCCGGAACCGGTTGCACACTTCATCGAGCAGTGTATCCCGGACTACCAGCAACAGCTGCATTTCATGTGCAGCGTATTCATCGAGCAGTGTTCTTAATACAGGACCAAATCCTTCTCCCCGAAGTTCCAGTGGTCCGATTTCATCAATCAGCCGCCATCCTTTGCTGATCGGTGGTTGACTGAGGATATCGATGGCCCGGTTAAAGGAATGCTTATTGAACCGGAACCTGCCAACAGACAATACATCGGTTTCATCACTTCCTGCTTCCATATCGAAATATTCGCCGCTTCCGATATCCAGGAACTTTCGTTTGTTGTCTGCAACCGGCGTCAGCAGTCCTGTACAGTTTTTTCTGTCCGATATCCAGCTTTGCAGCGATGTTGTTTTTCCGCTGCGAATTGGCCCTGTCAGGAGAAAGATTTCTTTACGGTTCATCGGTAGCATGCAGGGTTTGGATGATCACCAGTTTCCCGAACAGGGTTATCCGTCCCGCTCCTTTTTGCCGGGCTGAAAGGCTCCAGCAGTTGCGGAGTGTGGCCGTAAGATCGGGAATCGCCCTGTTGATGGAAGCGATGTCCCCGGCATAGGCGGAAGATTTCCTGCTGAGCCAGCGGTTGATCAGCTTCGTGAACAACGGACCCAGGATAAAATACCAGAGCGCAAGCAGGGCGGTGGCCCGGAAAAGAATTCCGGCAATCAACCCGGCCTGACGGCTGTTGGTTTGTGAGGAAAGCAGGTATAGGACACCAAGCAAAAGGAACATCAGCAAGATCCCGCGGTTGAATTTTCGTTTACGGGATACGCTTAGTTCCGGACGATCGGATCCCGGAGTATTCATTGGCGTATTTGTTGCAGTCCATGCGCTATATTGTTTCTTCCAGATGTTTCCTTTTCGGATCGCCATCAGGGTGAAACGAGCGGCCAGTATTCCGGCTGCAATATGGATGCCCAGATACACCAGTGCCAGCCAAAGCGATACCGGTGCGTTTTGCTTGAGCCCGAACAGTTTGCTCACGGTTTCATCAGCCACCTTCCAGAGGTTCTTGCCATAAATGAAGCTTAGGATGATGATCCGTTGCAGGGCCGATTCCACAAGGGCCAGCAGGCAAAAAACGGTATGTCGTACTGCGAAATGGTTTTTTCCCGGAAGCAGCAAGGCTCCGGTGATACCCTGGAAGGCCACGGCCACATAGGCCATGGGTGGTGATTGCGGGCTCAACATCATTTTGAAGATGCATACCAGCAGCGTTGCTTTCAAAACCGCGCTGCGGGTAGGGTGATACCAGGCAATAAGCCCGATACAGATGACGGCGCTGCTTCCTACCAGCAGTCCCGATACCGGAAGTTTCAATCCGTGGATGATGCCGCCCAGAAAGGCTTCGCAAACCACCCAGAGTGCGGTTAGCGTGGCAAAGTTGTTGTGCCCGGTGGTGGCTGTTCTTGTATCATTCACGGCAATCGCGTAACTTTAAATTTTCAAGTCGGTAAAAATATTGAAAGCTTGCTGAAGTTCATCCTGAATAACGAAGAGGTATCCTCTTCACTGCCCTCGGGTTATCCGCTGCTCGATTTCATCCGGTACCATCGTCATTGTACCGGAACCAAGATCGGTTGCCGGGAGGGCGATTGCGGGGCCTGTTCGGTGCTGGTTGGCGAACTCATCGGAAACCGTGTTGTCTACCGCAGCGCCACCTCATGCCTGATGGCTATGGGCAACGCAGCCGGCCGTCATATTGTAACCGTAGAAGGCACCAACGGAGCCGGGCTCAATCCCATCCAACAGGCATTTGCCGACGAAGGCGCATCGCAATGCGGCTTCTGTACGCCGGGCTTCATGGTCTCACTGGCCGGGTATTCGCTCAGCAACGAAACGCCCACTTTGGAAAAAGGCATTGATGCAGTAAACGGAAATATCTGCCGCTGCACCGGATACAAGTCTATCGAACGGGCGATTGGCCGCATCAGCGAAAACCTTGCACATCGAAAGAGCGAGGACCCAGTAGCCTATGCTGTGAAATCGGGTTTCGTGCCCCCGTATTTTATTACTATTCCCGAAAGACTGTCTCTGATTCAGCCTGTTGAAGCTCAAGCATCTTCCAATGGTCATGCTCCGTTGAAATGGCTTTCGGGGGGTACCGACCTTTATGTGCAGCAGCATGATACTATGGCTGAATCCGATCCGGTATTGCTGTCAGGTCGAAATGAACTACGCAGTATTGTTCAGGAAGGCGATTGCTGTCGTGTAGGTGCTGCCGTTACAGTGACCGACATGCTGGAATCTCCCGTATTCCGGCACCAATTCCCCCGGCTCGAACAGCATATCCGGCTGGTATCGTCAACGCCCATCCGCAATATGGCAACCCTCGCCGGGAATATCGCCAACGCTTCACCCATCGGTGATTTCACCATATTTTTTCTTGCTCTTGATGCTACGTTATTGCTGGAGCGGGGCGGCATCACCAGGGAGTTGCCCTTGCGCAAATTCTATCTGGGCTACAAGAAACTGGACAAGCAGGCGGATGAAATGATTGCGGGGTTAACCTTTAAACTGCCTTCCAAACCGGCACTTTTCAACTTTGAAAAAGTATGCAAACGCACCCATCTCGATATCGCCAGTGTGAATACGGCATTGCAGTTGTGCATGGAGAACGGCCTCATCACCGAAGCCCATCTTTCCGCCGGCGGGGTAGGGCCTGTGCCTGCGTATCTTCCAGCGGCTTCCGCTTTTCTTGCCGGGAAAAAACCTGCACCCGATCTTGTTGATCAGTGTGTGTCTATAGCACTCGGCGAAATTGCGCCCATCTCCGATGTGCGCGGAACGGCCGGTTATAAATCGTTTTTGCTCGGACAGTTGATCCGGGCGCATTTCATGGAACTATTCCCTTCCATGCGGGAGGAATTGCTGCCCGCCGGTTTTTCCGGTTACTGAAACTGATTGTACTGATGAGAAACATCGACGCCTATACCCATACCCGCGGAGAATCCGTTTATCTTGACGATATTCCCCTTCTGCAAGGCACCCTGTTTGCAGCCTGCTTCGATGCGACGGTGGCACATGGACATATCACCCGGCTCGATGTGTCGGCTGCCGAATCGGCTGAAGATGTGGTACGGGTAATTACGGCTGCTGATATCACCGGCGAAAACCAGATTGGCGGCATTGTTCCCGATGAGCCTCTGCTGGCCGACAAGGAGGTCCATTTCTGCGGCATGCCTGTGGCCTTGGTACTGGCCCGTACCGAGAAGGCTGCCCGTCATGCGGTCAAACTGATTCGCATGGAGGCCGAACCCCTTCCGGTGATTACCGATGCACGGGCTGCTGCGGCTGCCGGTGAACTGATCATTCCGCCGCGGACCTTCAGGTTGGGCGACAGTTCCTCCGCTTTTGCACAATGTGCCCATGTATTTTCGGGAACCTGCGATACCAATGGACAGGAACATCTTTACATCGAAACGCAGGGAGCTTATGCCATACCGCAGGAGAACGGTTCACTGCGCATCTATTCCTCCACACAAGGACCAACCGCAGTGCAGCGTGCGGTAAGCCGCGTGACTGGTTTGCCCATGCATCAGGTTGAAATAGACGTCACCCGATTGGGCGGCGGCTTTGGCGGAAAAGAGGATCAGGCCAATACCTGGGCGGCACTGTGCGGACTCGCGGCGCATGTTACCAGAAGACCAGTGAAATATTCCCTGCACCGCATGGAAGATATGCGCATGACGGGCAAACGCCATCCTTATTCCTCCGATTTCCGCATCGGTCTTGATGAATCGTTGCGGATTATCGCTTTCGAAACTACTACGTATCAGAATGCCGGTGCCTCGGCTGATCTTTCTCCGGCAGTGATGGAGCGCACGCTGTTCCATTGCACCAACACCTATTTCATTCCAAATGTCACCGCTACGGCCTACAGTTGCCGCACGCACTTGCCACCCAATACCGCATTCCGTGGTTTCGGTGGGCCGCAGGGCATGTTCATCATCGAGTCGGCCATAGTGCTGGCTGCGGAAAAGCTGGGTGTAGAGCCCTGGCAGATCCAGGAAAGAAATCTTATCAAAAGCGGACAGGAATTTCCCTATGGGCAGAAGGTGGAAAGCGAGGCCGGGGCCTGCTGGACCAGTGCCTGTTCGAAATTCGATTGGCCGGCCTGGAAAAAAAAGGTCGAGGATTTCAATGCGGTAAACAAGTTGCAGAAGAAGGGGCTGGCGTTCATGCCCATCTGTTTCGGCATATCGTTTACGAATACGCGCATGAACCAGGCCCGCTCGCTGGTGCATGTATATACCGATGGCAGCGTGGTGGTGAGTACGGGGGCAGTCGAGATGGGGCAGGGGGTCAATACAAAAATCTTACAGGTAACGGCTTCGGTATTGGGTATCGATTCAAGCCGTGTACGGGTCAACAGTACCAATACCTACCGCATTGCCAATACTTCGCCCTCTGCCGCCAGCGCAACGGCCGACCTCAATGGCAAGGCCACCCAGGTGGCGTGTATGCAGATCCGTGAGCGCCTGCTCCGGCTTGCTGCTGATGAGTCAGGGTTGCCTTTTGAAAATTTGAAAATCAGCGGAGAGCAGGTAACTGCAGGGGATAAAGCTGTTGGCCTCGATTGGAACCGCCTGGTTTCGCTGGCATATGACCGGCGCATCAATCTTTCGGAGCACGGGCATTATGCCACGCCTGAAATCCATTTCGACAAGACACTTGAAAAGGGGCATCCCTTCGCTTATCATGTGTATGGCACGGCCATCACCGAAGTGACAGTCGATTGTGTGCGCGGAACCTATGTGGTGGATGCGGTGAAGATGGTACATGATTTCGGTAGCAGCATGAATCCGCTGATTGACAAAGGGCAGATCGAAGGCGGGCTGATCCAGGGAATCGGTTGGATGACCCTCGAGGAAATCGTTTACGATGCCAGCGGTAAGCTCCGCAGTAATGCCCTGTCCACCTACAAGGTACCCGACATCTATTCCGTACCCCGCGAAGTGGTGCTTGAATTTTTGCCTACCGATAACGACAATCTGGCCATCTTCCGCTCAAAGGCTGTAGGCGAACCTCCCCTGATGTATGGCATAGGAACCTATTTCGCGCTCCGCGATGCCATCAGGCAGTTCAATCCACAATCAAGTCCGGCTTTTGATGCGCCGATGACACCGGAGAAGGTGCTGATGAATTTGTATGGGCGGGTGGATTCATCCTACTGTATGGATATTGCGACTGACAATACCTTGAGAAAAGCCCATTAGTCTTGGGTAAGGAATTTTACTTATCCGGGTAAACTTTGACGAAATATATTCCAAGAAGTAAATTGAATTTGTGAATATGGTTGATTCAGATATTTCGGATGAAACAAAGTTTCCTTCATCAAAGGATTCGAATGCTTATTTTCCCACTTCTTTGGATGGGTTACGAAGGTAAATTCTCTTTCCTCACAAAGCCTACAGGACCCTCCCAAAAACTCAGATTCTGATTCAAATGCAATCCGCACTCCCCACCTGGCAACTCTTACAATCAAGTCTGGATCGTCATCTGCCTTCCATCTTGATGTATGTTCTGGAAAGCAGTGGGAGCAGTCCCGGCCGGCAGGGATTCCTGATGGCGGTGAATG
>CAZZLI010000069.1:0-15272 GCA_964655055.1 uncultured Ferruginibacter sp. | reverse complement strand
TACCGGTGGGATAGCTATTCGGGCCAACGAAATTGGCCCATTACAGATCTCAAATCGGTATTAATGTGTAAATTAAACACAACCCCCCATTCGGCAAAACGATAAGACCAGTTTTACTGAAAATTACTTGGAAGCCCTTGGCATTGTTTAATGAAAACGGGCTTTCTGCCTGCAATAAGAAAACAGTGCAGCCCATTTCGTTTGAATGATAAACCTCTTGGAAGCAAATGCATCAAAGTTTTGATGCCCACGGGTTCAAATTTGCCTGTACGGCTTCAAAGCGTTATTTTTATTCGCTTGCCTATGGCCTTTATCGACATCAAACTTCCTCAAGCCCTGGCACGGGCGCTTCGCCTTCCGGTAAGTGACCCCCGCAGGCAGCAGATCAAGGTGCTGAAAAAACTTCTCAAGCGGGCGCGGTTCACCGAATTCGGGCAGCGCTACCGGTTCGACGAGATCCTCATGAGCCGGCATCCGGGTAAAAAGTTCCAGCAGCTGGTACCCAGTTTCACCTATAACACCCTCTACGAGCAATGGTGGCACAAAACCCGCGAAGGAGTACCCGATGTCTGCTGGCCCGGTGTCATCAAGTACTTTGCCCTGAGCAGCGGCACCAGCGAGGCTTCCAGCAAGTTCATCCCCATCACCCGCGACCTGATCCGCAGCAATACCCTAACCAGCGTCAGGCAACTGTTGAGCCTGGCCAAATATGAAGACGTTCCCAAAAGCGCCATCGGCAAAGGTTGGATGATTCTGGGCGGAAGCACCCAGTTGCAGAAAGGACCTACCTATTATGCCGGCGACCTGAGCGGTATCCAGCAAAAAAATATTCCGTTCTGGTTCCAGGGACTGGGCCTGTACAAACCCGGGAAAAAAATCGCCCGGGAAAGGGACTGGTCGCGGAAACTTGATGAAATCGTGGAGAACGCCCCCAAATGGGATATCGGTTTCATTGTTGGTGTTCCGGCCTGGCTGCAACTCTGCATGGAAAAAATCATCGAGCGCTACCGGCTGAATACCATTCACGACATCTGGCCAAACCTGGCATTCTATGTACATGGCGGCGTAGCGATGGAACCCTATAAGAAAGGTTTTGAAAAACTGATGGGCAAACCCATCACCTATATCGAAACCTATCTTGCCAGCGAAGGATTTCTGGCCTACCAGAGCCGGCAGGGTGCAAAAGGCATGCAGCTGGTACTTAACAACAACATCTTCTTTGAATTCGTGCCTTTCGATGAAAACCATTTCGACGCGGAGGGCAACATGCTTCCCGATGCCGAACCGCTGATGATCCACGAAATCGAAGAGCATCGTGACTATGCCGTGCTGATCAGCACCAATGCCGGAACCTGGCGCTATGCCATCGGCGATACCATCCGGCTGATCGATAAAGAGCGCAGTGAAATCATCATCACCGGACGCACCAAACATTTTTTGAGCCTGGTAGGCGAACACCTGAGTGTCGACAATATGAACCGGGCGATCGAAATGGTCAGCGGGGAGTTCAATATCTCCATTCCGGAGTTCACCGTGGCGGGAGTTCCCGCAGGCAATTTTTTCGGGCACCACTGGTATGTGGCTACCGACGATGCGGTGGATGAGGCGGCGCTGACCCGGCGTATCGATGATGTGTTGAAGGACCTGAACGATGATTATGAGGTGGAGCGGAAACACGCCCTCAAAGAGGTACGATGCACGGTATTGCCCGAAAGTACTTTTCTGAATTTCATGCGTTCCAAAGGAAAGATGGGCGGACAGCATAAATTTCCCCGGGTACTGAAAGGCAAAATGCTGGAAGACTGGAACAGGTTCCTGCAGCGTGACAAGGCTTTACTTTAATACCCGTTTATTTTTTCCCCTTACCACCCGTCTGCAACAACAGAACCGGCAGGAGGACCAGGTTGGTCACCGCCGCCACCAGAAGGGTGAGTGAAGTCAGCCAGCCTAGTGCCAGCGTACCGCCGAAACGGCTGAAACAGAAAATCACGAAGCCTGCAACCAGCACAGCAGACGTATATACGATGCTCAATCCCGTCTGCCGGATGCTGGATATCACGGTATCCTGTACCCGAAATCCGTTTCCGGGTAGTTCCTGCCGGTAGTTGACCAGGAACCGGATGGTGATGTCGATGGCGATGCCCAGCGCGACGCTGAACACCAGTACGGTCGAAGGCTTGAGCGGAACCCCTGCCCAGCCCATAACGCCGGCGGTAACCACCAGGGGAATCAGGTTGGGAATCAGTGAGCAGAGCAGGATACGGAAAGATCGGAACAGGTAGAGCATGCAGGCCGCAATCAGCAAAAAAGCATACACGATACTTTCCCGCAGGCCGCTGATAATGAACCGGCTGCCTTCCAGAAACGTGGAGCTGGTGCCGGTAACGATGACCCGGTAAGGGGTTGCGGCGGTATCGGTACCCGAACTGTTCAATATCTTTTCGGCCCCCGAACGGATGGAATCCATCAACGGCGGCAGCCCGCGCGTACCGATATCGGCAATACCCGCGCTGATACGCAGATAACGCTCACTGCTGTCCACGAATACCGACATCAGTTTTTGCAATGCCGTATCGCTGGCCGTCATTTCGCCGGACTGCTGTTTGCGGTTGAGGTCACGCAGCACCTTATGTAAATCGTAAAAAGAAAAAAGCGTGGGCAGCACATAAGTACTGTCGCCCCCGGTACCGCTGGCCGCCTGATAGGCGAACTTCACCGGATCGATGACCGAAGTGGGCGTGGCAACATGCTGAAAACGGGCCAGCACCGAATCCTGGAAATGAGCCAGCTTGCCAATCTCGATCTGTTTCTGCAGGATGCCCTTTGGCTTTCGGGTATCGAGCATGATTTCAAGCGGCATCACCCCGGTGAAATGCTGTTCGAAAAACCGCAGGTCCGTATAAATGGGATCGTTCTTGGGAAGATCATCTACAATAAAAGCCTCGGTCTTTAGGCGGAACATGCCTGCAACGGATAGCAATACCACCAAAGCGGTAATCAGGTAAACCGGTTTTTTATGATGCATGACCCAGTGCTCGATCCGCAATAAAAGTGATGTGATTACCCGGTTATCGAGGTAACGCATCTGCCGTGCACCCGGAGCAGGAAGATAGCTCAGTACGGCAGGCAGCAGGATCACCGAAATCAGAAATACCGCCATGATGCTGATGCCGGCAACCAGGCCGAACTCGCGCAGCAGGTTGCTGCGGGTTAGGGCGAACACCGCAAAGCCGATGGCCGCAGTGATATTGCAAAACAGCGTTACCACGCCCATCTTCCCCACCATATTGCGCAGGGCCTCGAACTTATGGGCCGATGCGGCCTTTGATGCATACTGAATGGAGTCCTTCTTCATCAGCTCGGCAAGCGAACTGTGGTATTTGTTGATGAAGTAAATACAGTTGGGGATTCCGATAACCACAATCAGCGGGGGAATCAGCGCCGTAAGCAGGGTGATGTCGTAATGGAACAGGTGCATCACCCCCATGCTCCAGACAACACCCATCAGCACGACGGCAAGTGAAAGCAGCATGGTTCCGAACGAACGGAAAAACAGCAGCAAAATCAGCGCGCTCAGCAGCAGCGAGCCCAGCAGGAAAAAACGCATCTCCTGCTGGATCTTGTTCGACACCTGTGTGCGGATCAGGGGCAATCCGCTCAGATGCGTTTTGATTCCCGTTGCCGATTCAAACCGGTTGGCGGTTTCGATGATCTGCCGGATAATGGATGTCCGTTTCGCGGAGTTCAACGAATCCTTATTGATACTGACGGCCGTCAGAAAAGCGCCTGTGGCGGGATTATACAGACGCTTTCGGTAAAAACTGATTTCAGAAAAAACCACACGGGCCGAATCAAGTTCAGCCTGCGTCGACAGGGAGTCTGAAAAGATTTTTTCAGCTGTACTGCGCAGGCTGCCTTCTTCGCTCTTGAGCCTGATGGTTCCGGGAACGCCAAGTACCTCCTGCACATCCGGCACGGTGCGGAGTTCCTTGTGCATGCGTGCATAGGCCCGGAAATGCTGAAGTGAGAACAGGGAATCGGACTGCACCCCGATGACCAGCCTGTTGCCGTCGTCGCCGAACTGCCCGCGGAAACGCATGTACTCGCGGTAGACCGGATTGTTTTCAGGAATAGCGCGTGAAAACTGATAACTCAGCCTGACGTTGGAAGCCCAGTTGCCCATCAGCGCGGTAACACCCAACAGCAGCAGTAACAAGGGAAGGCGGTAGGTCAGGATGGCGGAAGCCAGGCGTTGCCACATGGAGGTCAATTGAATCGGCTGCAAAGAAAACCAATTTCAACGGCATCGCCATACGGGTATTTTTACTGATTCGCGCCTTGGCGTGAAATAATTTGTCTGAACTATGATGGGTATGATTGAATGATGACTATGATGTAGGCATTCCTTTTTTCTTTTTACTTTTTACTTGGCTCTTCTTCCTTGGCTCTTCCTTTCCCCTCCTTCTCCCTTCCCAGCGACATCGCTGAAACGGGACGTTGCGTCATTCCGGAGCCGAGACGCAACGTCCCTACTAAATCCAGAATAAAAAGTTAATCAGCGAAAAGGAGACGTTGCTTAGAAGAGAAGAGGCAAGGCAAAGGCAGGGAGAACTGTGCCTGACAAAGATTTCGTTTCACCATGAACGGGCTGACTTCTTCGTATCATATTCTTCGGTCGGCCCTTCATTCAAAACTCAACATTTACCACTCAACACTTGCCTAAAGGCCTTACTTTTTACCTGATTCGCGGCTTGGCGTGAAACAAGAGGCGAGGCGGGGCTCAGGTCGGGAGACCCGAGCCGGACCAGGTACACTTTCCTGTAAAAACCCAAGTGCGATGTGTTGACGGGTGCCGGTGGCCCAAAAAATTTGCAGGATTTTTAAAATAATGTTTCACATTCCTGCAAATTATATCGCATATTTTATGCCATGAAACCCTTATTCAAATTGAGTTTGATCACTTTTTTACGGTCGACTGATTGGCCTACTATCCGATATTTATCACTGATTGCGTATTTTAGCAGCAGTTCCCCCGAAACGGGCATCCCCGAAACACCGCATGAGTTACGAAATCAAAGAGGACGGCAAATTCCGATTCATCGAGGAAGGTGAAGGTCAGGTATTGATGCTGTTGCACGGGCTTTTCGGCGCACTTAGCAATTTCAGGGACCTTATAGAACATTTCCGCAAAACCCATAAAGTGGTGGTGCCCATACTGCCGCTGCTTGATCTCGACCTGCTCCATACATCAGTAGTCGGTTTGCAGAAATATGTCCATAAATTCATCGAGCACCGCAAATACGAAGGCATCCATCTGCTGGGGAATTCGCTGGGAGGTCATGTGGCCCTGGTGCATGTGCTCAAAAACCCGGCCCGCATCAGATCACTGATTCTCACCGGAAGTTCCGGACTATTCGAAAACGCTATGGGTGATACCTATCCCAAACGGGGCGACCGCGAATACATCCGTAAGAAAACCGAATTCACCTTCTACGATCCGGCCATGGCTACCGAGGAACTGGTGAATGAAGTATTTGAAATCACCAACAACCGGCTGAAGGTCATCAAGATCATCGCCCTGGCCAAAAGCGCCATCCGCAACAATCTGGGCGAAGAGCTCAAGGAAATCAAACAACCGGTATGCCTGATCTGGGGCAACAACGATAATGTCACCCCGCCCTTTGTTGCTGAAGAATTCCACAAACTGCTTCCCCACAGCGAGTTACACTTTATCGACAAATGCGGCCATGCGCCCATGATGGAAGTGCCTCTGGAATTCAACAGGATCCTCGATCGATTTCTGGAAAAATTCAGCGCACCCGCTGCAACGAATTGACCTGCCGATTGGTCTTGAATTTAGTTTTTGCTCCCTAATCGTTCATCAGCCCGACACCGATATGCTGGCCACGGAAATCATCAACAACAATATCCCCCGGCTCAAACTGCAGGATACGGCTGCAAAGGCCCTTCAGTTGCTGCAGGATTACAAAGCCACCCATCTTCCCGTGGTTTCGGAAGACAATTATCTGGGGCTGATCAGCGAGGAAGACCTGCTGGATGCGGAAAACAGCTCGGTCACACTGCAGGCACTGCAGCACTGTTTCAGGCCGGTATCTGTAAAAGAGAACGAGCACTTCCTCAATGCGGTCAATATCAGCAATGCCGAAGAAACAAGCATCATCCCCGTCATTACCGAACAACGCGAGTTCGTGGGGTGCATCACCGCCACCGACCTGATGAGAACCCTGGGCGCTTTTGCCGGAGCAACCGAGATCGGGGGAATTGTTGTGATGGAAATCGAGCGCAGCCAGTTCTCCATTTCCGAAATCAGCCGCATCGTCGAAAGCAACGATGCCACCATTCTCCACCTCAACACCACCATACAGCCCGAAACCGGTCTGCTTACTGTCACGCTGCACCTAAGCAAGAAGGAAATCGCTTCCATCGTCGACGCTTTCGAACGCTACGAATACGATGTGATCTATTTTTTCGGTGATGAGAAGTTCGAAAACGAAATCCACAGCAATTACCGCAACCTCATGAATTATCTGGGCATCTAGTGTTCGGACAGATCGTTCAACGTCATCATTGCTCCCAAGTCTTGTGCTGAAGAATGCCTAATTTTGTTGGGCTGCGAGCCGGCGCTTCAGCTGCTGATGCACATGCGACTACACCTCCTTTTTCTACTGCTGACGCTTGCCCCCATCCGCTTCCTTTCCGCACAAAACACCGAATTCGGCAAGTCGAACAAGTCTGTTTCAGCAATAACGCCAGCAGACTCCTCCCGGAAAATCGTCGTGGAACGGATCATCATCGCCGGAGCAAAAAAAACCAGGGAATATGTCGTCCGGAGGGAAATCCATTTCACCGAGGGCGATACACTCACGCAGGGAACTCTGGACACTGAAGTACAACTGGCCCGTCAACAGATCTACAATACCAACCTTTTCAACGAAGTCAAACTTGAAGTGACAACAAGCGGACCGGGAAAAATCACGCTTCTCGTTTTGCTGCGCGAACGCTGGTACATCTTTCCGGTGCCTGTGGTGCAACTGGTGGACCGGAACATCAACGAGTGGATCAAACTCTACGGTGCCGACCTGAGCCGGCTGATCTATGGTATCAAGTTCAACCACTACAACCTCACCGGCCGAAGGGACCAGCTGCGCATCGTGGCCCTCAACGGATTTACCCGGCAACTGTCGTTTTCATACACCAACCCCTATATCGATAAGCGGCTGACCCGCGGCATCAACATAGGTGGCGGCCTGGTCTACAACAAGACCTTCATCTACAAAACCGATACCTTCAACAGGGCCGTTTTCTTCAAAAACAACGAATTCGCGCGGACCAGTTATTTCTTCAATGCAGGCTACATCATCAGGAAGAATATCCGGAACACCCATACCTTCAGTGTGAACTTCAACCATATTGCCGTTACCGACTCGTTGCTGAAAGAGCCCTATAATCCCGATTATTTCCGCTCCGCTTCCGACCAGGTGAACCTGCTTGATCTTTCTTACGGATACCACTACATGAATGTGAACAATGCCGCTTACCCCTTGAAAGGGACAACGGCATCGCTGCTGCTCACAAGACGGGGGCTGGGGCTTTCGCCGGAAATGAATATGACCACGGCCGAACTGGGGTATAACAGTTACCTGCCGCTGAAAAACGATTTCTTCGGCAGCCTGCAGTTCTACGGTAAGCTCACGCTTCCTTTCGACCAACCCTACCTGAATCGTCGGGCCATGGGTTACGGCGAATACTACCTGCGCGGTCTTGAGCTGCAGGTTATCGACGGTGTGGCATCGGCCATGACCCGCTTCACCCTTAAAAAGAAGATCTGGTCGGCACGGCTGCCCTTCCCCTTCGGAAAAGAAAAGGAAACCGGCATTCCCCTGAACCTGTTTGTGAAAACCTATGGCGATGCGGGTTATGTATATACGCCTGAGCGTTACCGGGCCCAACTCAACAATACCTTCCTCTATTCCGGGGGGCTTGGCATCGACCTGCTCACCCTGTACGACCTCAGCCTCCGGATCGAATACAGCTTCAACCAGTTAAGGCAAAACGGATTATTTTTACATCTCGGCTTCGGACTCCAGTCCACACGGTAAACAGTCCTTCCAATACCCCGAACCAACAAGCACCATGAAAATCGCCATCTACAGCCGGGGTATCGAAAATGACCAGCTCAGCGATCTGGAAGTCCTTTTCGAAGAACTGATCCAACACAAGATCGAGCCGGTTTTTTCACAGGATTTCTTCAACCAGTTTTATTCGGCCGTGAACATACGCGGCAAATACGGCACATTCAGCGGACCCGATGACCTCGACAGCAGTTTCGACTGCATCATCAGCCTGGGCGGCGACGGCACCCTGCTGGATACGGTGACCCTGGTGCAGGACAAAGGCATTCCCATCCTGGGCATCAACTACGGCCGTCTGGGCTTTCTGGCCAATATCGGCAAGGAAGAACTCAAGCCTGCCATCGCCGCACTGGCCGACCGCACTTTTGTTAAAGAACAACGCACGCTGATCCATCTCGACGCCAACATCCCGGTTTTCGACGGCATGCCTTATGCACTCAACGAATTCACGCTGCAAAAAAAGGATTCCTCTTCGATGATCCGGATCAACACCTACCTGAACGGTGAATTCCTGAACACCTACTGGGCCGACGGACTTATCGTGGCCACACCTACCGGATCCACCGGTTATTCGCTGAGTTGTAACGGACCTATCGTTTTCCCCGAAAGCGGCAGCTTCGTCATAACGCCCGTAGCACCCCATAATCTGAACATCCGCCCCATTGTGGTGCCCGACAACACCATCATTTCCTTTGAAGTGGAAGGACGTACCGACAGTTTCCTCTGCACGCTCGACAGCCGGCGCATCGTAGTGCCGAAAGAAGCCCAGCTGGCCGTAAAAAAAGAAAGCTTCGGCGTGAACCTTATCCGGCTCAACGAAAATAATTTCCTGCAAACCCTTCGCAACAAGCTTTCCTGGGGCCTCGATAAGAGAAACTGAACCATTAAGCCGGAAAGAAAAGCATTCCCGACTTCCGACACAAGACATCGTCGTTTCCATGAATTTTCTTGCACATGCCCGACTCTCCTTCAACCAGCCTGAACTTCTGGTGGGCAATATGATCAGCGATTTTGTAAAAGGAAACGCACGCTTCTCCTATTCGGAAGCTGTGCAGCGCGGCATTCAGTTGCACCGGAATATCGACCGGTTTACAGACGTACATCCTGCAGTGAAGGAGGCCAAACAATATTTCGCACCTGCCTACCGGCTTTATGCCGGGGCCTTTGTGGATATCGTTTTCGATTTTTTTCTGGCCAATGATATCGGGGAATTTCCAAACGAGCAGGACCTGATGGCATTCAGCGGAACAACCTATTTACTGCTCTCCAACCATAATGAACAATTGCCGGCCGCTTTCAGGGAAATGCTGCCCTATATGATCCGGCAGAACTGGTTGTACCATTACCGCTTCCCCGAAGGCATTGCCAACAGTTTCCGCGGACTGGTTCGGCGTGCAGCCTATCTTTCTGATGCCGATCCGGCGATAACCGTTTTCCTGGAGCAGGGCGATGTTTTACGGATGCTCTACGCCGGCTTTTTTCCCGAACTCAAACAATATTGCCTTCAACAGCTGGAAGAAATTTAGTGCTGATATTTTTGCAGCAATCCCCTGATTCCGATGCCCAGGGTAAGATTGTAGGGTGCCGATGGATTATAATAACGCCCTCCTGCGGCATTGATATCGTTGCCCAAACTATAGGGACGGTTGAACGAGTAATCGAAAGTGCTGAAAACAGTTGCCACCAGTTTTTTGCCCACGGACCATGCCTTATCGGCCCGAAGATGCATCAGCAGATAGGGCTGCGCTGAAACGGTGTTCGCTTCATTCAGCGGAATGCTTCCGGTATGGTTGAGCGTGAAATGCAGCGAAAGACGATTACGCATTGACAAATCAGCGGCAAGGCTGAGCTGATTTCCCGGAATACCGGGCAAGCGGTTACCGGAAAAATCATCCGGCCCGCGGCGGTATTGGGTAAACTGCGAACGCTGAATGGTTAGCCCCATACGACAGCTTGCTGTTCTGATCCATCCTTCCGGATTGACCGGAATAGTGTATTGCATCGCCAGTTCCAGGCCCTGCTGCAACGTTGCGCCGGCATTGAGAAAATAATCGGCTCCGGCTGCATCTCGCTGCAATACGATCGCATCACTCAGGCGCATCCGGTAAAGCGAAAGGTCGGCGATCAGTTTTCCTTCAGCGACAGCCATTCGGAATCCGGCCTCGGTGTTTAAAGCGGTTTCTGCAAGAAGGCTTGCATTGAATTGTCCTGTGGAAGGCACCACTTCATCGATGCTGGGTGGTGAATAGCCCTTACTCACGGAAATGTGTACACTGAATTTTTCACCGATGGAGCGGTATAAGGAAATGCGCGGAACCAGCTGTGCCGGGAAGGCCCGATTGTAGGAAGTTACCGGATTGCGGTTCAGGCGTGTGAAGCCGTAGGCAAAACTGTTGTACCCCAGGCCGGCCTGTAAGCGGAAAGCTGCCGGCAACCGGTATATCGCCTGAATGAAAAGGCTGAGCTGCCGGCTGCGGATATCATCATCAAACTGAAGCGTATCGGGATTGCCGCCCTTATTGGCATAGACACTGCTTTGTGTGAATGTAACCTGGTACTCGGCACCCAGATGCAATTGTAACTTTTCGTTGTGATAACGCAACACCGAACGTCCGCCCAGTCCAAGCTCCCGCTTGTTTTGATAATTGAGCAGAGCCGGATTCATTGTATGAGTTGAAGAACCATAGAGTGCCGTGGTATTGCTCCAGCGCTTACCGATCAGTATCTGATGCGAGAGTCCGCCGTATGCGGTATTCAGGGAAATACCCGCCTGTTGGGCCGCTGCGGAGGGAAAAATGCCTGTAGCGGGCCTCGACTGCTTTGCTGCGGAATCCATCTGCCGTAGGGTGAGTCCGCCGGGCGTTTGATACGACAACCTGCTGTAGAAGAATACGCTGCGCAACTCGGAGCGCTTGCCGGTACGATGTAGTCCTGAGTAGAAAATCTTATCGCGCTGCATGCGCGTATGTTGCCGCCACCCGTCACTTTGCAGATGGCTGTAACGCAGGGTTGAACTGCCCGAATTCCCCCGGGACTCAAATGCGACCGATAAACCGCCTGTTCCATTACTTCCACCCAGGCAGTTGACCGAGATGCTTCGGGTTGCTGAATCAGGCAGCGCACTGTAAAGCAATACCGTGCCGCCGGTTCCGGCTCCATAAGTACTGCCAACAGGACCACGGATGATTTCGATTCTACCGATTTCGTTGAAATCAATCTGGTTGAAATAGGTGGTGCCCCCGGCATCGGTGAAGGGAATCCCTTCCCAATACATTTTCACATTGCGGATACCGAAGGGGGAACGCAACAGGTTTCCGCGTATGGACAGTCGGTAGCTGCCCGGACTCCGCTCGTCCATTTTGACACCGGGTACCGTATTCATAGCCTGTACGAATCCTGTATTGGCGAAGCGGAAAAGATCGGTACGCGTCAGAACGCCCACTGCGGCAGGCGTTTCGCGAAGCCGCAGCCGGGTATCAAATGCCTGAACCATCACGTCGGGGAATGACGCTGAACGTGGAATCAATCTGAGCACGACTGGACCACTGTCTAAAACTTTTTGTTGCATCGGAATGTAGCCTGAAGAGCATACTGCAAGTTTCACCGAAGTGTTACCGGAAGAAAACAAAAACCTTCCTGCACTGTCCGTAGTCAGGCAGGTATCCGCATCAGGACAAATACTGGCGCCCGCCAAAGGCTGCTCGTTTTTTCCCAATACGGTTCCGGTGATCAGGTGTTGCGCATCTGCAGAAAGACATAGGACGGTAAGCAACAGCACCAATGCCTGGTATTTTCGCGCAGCAACGGAAACAAGGAACATCCGGCAAAGATAAATCCGGACCTTCCGGCAAACAGCAGTCAGAATTCCAGACGGAAACCGGCATTGAAGGAACGGGGTCTGGTGGTATAGCCCAGCTGGTCGAAGAAGAGGGCATTAGTCAGGTTCTGGATATCGAAAAAGATCCGGCCCTTTTTCATCAGCGCATATTCACCATAAACACCAATCAGCGTGTAGCCGGGCAAGTTGGCCGGAGCGCCGCCAAACACCGGTTCCAGCGATGCGCCTGCAACCCGCAACTGTGCCGATACCAGCAGCCGCTCATGGATTCGCAGGGCGGGCACAACATTCAGGCAATGCCGTGGCCGGCGGAACAGGTTGAAGAACGTCGTGTCTTTCCCGGAATCATTCACCGCGACTACCTGACCATCGAGATACGTATAGTTTACCGAAGCAGAAAATTTTCCTTTGGAAAAACCCCACTCGGCTTCAATACCTTGATCCTGTTGTTTCTGCTGATTGATATAGATGCCCGCATAGGTAATCGGGTCGGTGTAAAACGTGATTACCTGCCGGATATCCCGTTTGAAATACAGGAGCCTTCCCCGCATCTGTACTCCGGTATAACTGATACCTCCCTGAAAATTGACCGAGGTTTCAGGAAGCAGGCGGCTATTCCCGTACTCACTGTACAATTGATAGAGCGAGGGCACCCGGTATCCCGATGAGAGATTAGCAAAGGCCATCCATCTTCTCCGGAACGTATAAGACGGATTGAAAGAAAATGTGGCGTTGTTGCCATAAAATGAATGATGGTTGATCCGTCCGCCCAGTTCAATATTCAGCCCCTTCGGGGTTTTGTAAAACAATGAACCGTAAGTGCTGTATTGCAGCATCATGGTGGTATCGGCATTCAGGGGCTTGCTGTCGAAAGGGCCCCAGGGTCCGTCGGAGCGGTACGACTGATCGCTCCGGTTGCGTCGCAGATCGGCTCCCAGCAAGAGTTGCAGCCGCGGACTGAAGCGATGATTGCCGTAGAGTTCCACAAACAAGGATTTACCCCCATAACGGCCGGCCTGGGTGTAGCCGTTTCCGCTCAGGGCGAACTGATGATCGTCGAAACGCCGGTCGACCAGGTTGCTGTTGGCATGAAAATGCAGCGAACCCTTGCGGAGTGCATATTCCAGGTATGTGCCGTAAATCAGGTTGGCATTCCTTATCTGCGCATAGTTGTTGTCTGTAAACGCTCCCCCATCCACCGAAAAGCGGTTGATGTTGAGTTTGGCATAAAACCTTGCGTGCAATCGGGGCATGGGTGCGAAACCGATCTGGGCATTGAACGCATCCTGCACAAAACGGTCGTTCTCAAAATTGCCGGAACGGGTACTGTCGTATGCCGCCGAAAATCCCCGACTCTCCACCCGGTTATAACCCAATGCATATTCCAACAGGTCTTCATCACGGCCGGAAAGGGCGGCCTGTAAACGATAGGTGCCGAAACTTCCGCCGATGCATTGAAGTTGTCCCCGTGTTCCGGAGCCATAATCCTTTCGTGAAATGATGTTGATGACTCCCGCCACGGCATCGGATCCGTAAAGGGTGGATTGGGCTCCCTTGAGAATTTCAATGCGCTCGATCTGGTCGATGGCGAATGTATTGAGGTCAAACTCGCTGCTGATGCCGCTTGCGTCGTTCAGGGGCACACCATCGAGCAGAATCAGGGTATTGCCGATGGAAGCACCCTGCAGGTAAACCGTCTGGTTGGCGCCGAGATTGTTGTAGGCCCCGTTGATCAACACACCGGCCTGCTGGTTCAGCACTTCGGAGAGGGTTCGTGAAGCCGATCGGCTGAGTTGCTCACGGTTGATAACATTGAGCACCTTGCCCGTTTCATTCTGTTTGATCTGCGTTTTTGTGGCGGTAACTACAACGGGCGAGAGCCGGTTCAGGCTATCGGAATCGGAGCTTGATTGCTGTGCCTGTGCAACTGCGCAGGTCAAAACAGCAGCCGCCAGAGTACATGATGTTTTCATGTTCGTTTTTTGGTGACTGCCTTCGTGGAAACTGCAGCGGACCTTCCGCCGATAGAAACATATCTGCCCTCAGGCATTTACATTCCATGCCTTTCTCCCGAAAGCCTGAATGATGTGTTTGCTGCAGGCAGGTCTTCTGGCTTGGGTGATCGGCCTTCCCGTCCTGAACGGACAGTGGCATGAAGCGAATCGACCTTATCGGATAAGGCACCCTTACAGCTACGGGGATAGCGTCGGAATAGTTGCCGGAGCAATGGCACCGAACTTCCCTTTTAATTCCATGGATCGGCATAAACACCGACCGGAAACCTGCAACGGCGGCAAAGGTAGGAAAAAAAAAGCCGCCTGGTAAAAGCGGCTTTTGAAAAAAGTTTGATGATGATTACTCTTCGCTCTTGCGGCATTCACCGACGATGGTGTGAAATCCGTCGTGTGCTTCGGTGATCAGACGCAGCAGGGTGTTGTTGTCTTGATTGGCTTCCACGCCTTTTTTCACGGCGGCGCAGCGCACCACCAGTTCTTTAAGGGCCTTGGTGGTTTCCTCCTGCTTGAATCCGTCGGCTATGGGCGATTTCTGCCAGGTTTTTGCGGCATTGAAGAGCTCTTCGGCCCGTTCGCGCAGCGGGGCGAAATTTCCTTCCTCGGCGGGATGGAAGGTGCCTGCCATAACGGTGTGGAAGGCTTTCATTTCGGGCCATGTGGTTTTTTTGGCCTGTCCAAAACTGAGCGCAGGCAGGATCGCCAGCAACACACCCAATAACTGAATTGCTTTTTTCATAGTTGATGTTTTGTTTGTTTGTACTGCCAGCAGAAACCGGAAGCAGTATGAGCGTTGTACAAACATACAAAAATTTTGCACAGGGACAAATTATCGTTTCCTAATGTGGCAAACCGGACAAGAGGCGGGCTTTTCAAAATACCGACTGCTTGTGCGAATAATTTATCGACCCCTGTCTTAGTCTTGTCCCCTTAAACCGTTACGCTAAGCCCTGATGCGTTTTCTCAAGAAAAAGCATCCAGAAATAATAGTATAACTACTTCGGGGTTTCACGCTTGCTTGTGAGGGTCCTATGGAGCAGCACATGGAGAACAAAGATTCTTACAGCAAAACAACTGCCACCGGATTTATATAACAAATAACAAAGTACGAGGCAAAGAATTGCCTTGGCTGCCTATTAAATGGCCCAAAAAATTTATAAAAAGCCGCCTCATTTAATAATGAAGCGGCTTCGTTTAACGAAGCAAATTATATACAGTCAGAGATTCTAAAATAATCTTATCACCGCTCCAACGTCGACTAACAATTCT
>CAZZLI010000068.1:0-15464 GCA_964655055.1 uncultured Ferruginibacter sp. | reverse complement strand
GGTACTGGTGGATTTTTACAACCGGTGGCCGCTTGAAGGTCAGTAGTGCGTTGCGTTTTAGCCGGGCAAGGGAGAGTCTCAAAGTGTCTCGTCGGGGTTTCGCCAGAAGTATATTTTTAACTAAACGAGTACGATGGCGAAAACCGCCGCCGGGACGATAAAAATATAACCTGTCAGCATTTGACCTTCAACTAATTGAGTGAAGTTGGAGGGATGTGATATCTGTAATGAATCAACGCTACTGGCCCAAACAGTTATCACATCGGCATTATACGGGGAAATTTCGGACCTGATGATCAATTAGTTTCGTATAATTTTGTTGAAACCAATTCCCGACTATGCTGCTCGAGATTCAACCGCAGGACATGCAATGGGCCGTTTTTTTCGTGTTCTTCATCGCCATCGCCTGGCTGCTGGCCGAATTCAAGGGCATGAAAGACGAAATCCGTGAGCGGACCGGCATCAACAACGAGGTGATGAAACTGCAGATGCAGGCCTACGAACGGCTTACCCTCTTTGCAGAACGGATATCCCTGAAAAGCCTGGTAAGCCGAATTCCCTACAGCAGCCATAACGTATTGGGCTACCAACTTGAGCTGCTGGGAACCATCCGTTCCGAATATGAGTACAACGTAAGCCAGCAGGTATATGTGAGTGCAGAGATGTGGAAAGCCATCTGCAACCTCAAGGACCAGCATGTGTTCATCATCAACCAGCTGGCTGCCGCCCTACCCGGACAGGCCCAGGCTGTGGAACTGGCCAAACGCATTCTGGAATACAACGGTGCGGGCACACCCGACCTTAGTGCCATGGTGAGGGAGGCCTTACAGTACGATGCCCGCAAAATACTGGACCGCCCTATCGGCAACCCCGAACGGCTGCGTTCCTGAAATACTGAAGGGCCAACCAACAACAACCAAGCATGGAAAACAAGAAACAAGTGGCTACCGACTCGGGCATCGCCATCAAAACGGTGTATACCCCCGCCGACCTCCCGGAAGACATGCATCCTGGAATGCCGGGCGAATTCCCCTATACCCGGGGTGTGCAGCCCGACATGTATCGGGGCAAGCTCTGGACCATGCGCCAGTACGCGGGCTTTAGCACGGCCGAAGAAAGCAACAAGCGTTATCATTACCTGCTATCACAAGGAGTAAGCGGATTGAGCGTAGCTTTCGACCTGCCAACACAGATCGGTTACGACAGCGACCATGCCCTGGCCGAGGGCGAAGTAGGCAAAGTAGGCGTGGCTATCGACAGCATCCGCGACATGGAAACCCTGTTCAAGGGTATCAAACTGGAGCAAGTGTCTACCTCCATGACCATCAACGCCACCAGTTTCATCTTGCTTGCCTTCTATGTGGCGTTGGCCAAAAAGCAGGGCGCCGACCTTTCCAAAATCAACGGCACCATCCAAAACGATATTCTCAAGGAATACGCGGCCCGCGGCACCTATATCTATCCGCCCAAGCCTTCCATGCGCATCATCACCGACATTTTCGGGTGGTGCAGCAAAGAATTGCCGAAGTGGAACACGATATCCATTTCGGGTTACCATATCCGGGAGGCTGGAAGCACCGCTGTACAGGAGATCGCTTTCACGCTCGCCAATGGCAAAGCCTATGTGAAAGCGGCGCTGGAACAGGGTCTTGACATCAATGTGTTCGGGAAACGCCTCTCCTTTTTCTTCAATGCCCACAACAATCTTTTCGAGGAAGTATCCAAATTCCGTGCGGCACGCACCATGTGGGCAAAAATCATGAAGGAGCTGGGCGCCACAGACCCCAAGGCCATGATGCTGCGCTTCCATACGCAAACGGGCGGCGCCACCCTCACCGCGCAGCAACCGCACAACAACATCAGCCGGGTGACCATACAGACACTTGCAGCCGTACTCGGTGGAACACAAAGCCTGCATACCAACGGGTTCGACGAGGCCCTGAGCCTTCCTACCGAAGATGCCGCGCGCATCGCCCTGCGCACCCAGCAGATTGTGGCCTACGAAAGCGGCGTGGCAGATACCGCCGATCCATTGGCCGGCAGTTATTTTGTGGAGCAGCTTACCCGTCAGGTAGAGGATCTTGCCTGGAAAGAAATCGAGAAGATTGAAGCCCTGGGTGGCAGTGTGGCGGCCATTGAGCAGGGATACATGCAGAATGAAATCGCCCGCAGCGCCTATGCCTATCAGCGCAAGATCGAAGAAAAGGAGAAGATGATTGTCGGCGTCAACCAGTTCCAGTCAACCGACAAGGAGCAGGTGCCGGCCTTCCGCATAGACGACAGCATCCGCACCGTGCAGACAGAAAAGCTGAAAAAACTGAGGGACGAAAGAAACGCTGAGAAAGTACAAGCCTGCCTGCAAAAAATCAAGGAAGCGGCTCAGGGAACGGACAACCTCATGCCCCCAGTGCTGGAAGCCGTTGAAAACCATTGCACCCTCGGGGAAATATCGGACACGCTCCGCTCCGTTTTTGGGGAGTTCAGTTAATCTACCCTTGAGCTGCCAAGATGCTTCAACATATCGGCCGTCATACGATCGATATCATATTCTTCCTTCCAGCCCCAATCGTTCCGGGCTACCCGGTCGTCGATGCTGCCGGGCCAGCTGTCGGCAATCTGCTGCCGGTAATCGGGCCGGTAATCGATACTGAATCCGGGAATATGCTTCTCAATGGCTCTTGCAATGCCAGCCGGGGAGAAACTCATGGCCGAGATGTTATAGCTGGTACGTACCGATATCGACTTCGGAGGGGCTTCCATCAATTCAACGGTGGCCCGGATGGCGTCGGGCATATACATCATAGGCAGGAAGGTATCTTCCTTCAGAAAGCAGGTATATTTCTTTTGTTCCAGCGCCTCATGGAAAATTTCAATGGCGTAATCGGTAGTACCACCACCCGGTGCGCTTTTGTAACTGATCAGACCCGGATAGCGCAGGCTCCGCACATCCACCCCCCAGCGCTGGAAATAATAGTTGCACCAGAACTCCCCGGCAAACTTGCTGATGCCGTAAACAGTGGATGGCTCAATCACGGTTTGCTGGGGGCAATCCTTCTTTGGCGAAGTGGGACCAAACACAGCGATGCTGCTGGGCCAATACACTTTGTGCAGTTTTTCCTCCCGCGCAATGTCCAGCACGTTGAGCAGGCTCTGCATATTGAGGTTCCAGGCCAGGTTGGGATTCTTTTCGCCCGTGGCCGACAGGATGGCCGCCAGCAGATATATCTGTGTAATGTTCTGCCGGATCACCTGCACATGCAGCATCTCCTTGTTCATCACGTCCAGGCTCACATAGGGCCCGGTGCCTTCCAGCAGCGGATGCTGTTCACGCAAATCGCTGGCAACCACTTGTGCATTGCCGTATATCTTCCGCAGGGCCAACGTCAATTCAACACCTATTTGTCCGCTTGCGCCAATGACCAGAATTTTTTCCTTTACCATAGAAACTAAAATTAAGGAAATCGGATATTCCGGAGCTATGCTGCCAATAATATTTGGTCAGTGAGATTATTGTGCAACTCAAAATCCAATATCATAGCACAATAATGCCCGAAACGGTAGGGATTTATGCTATAAATTTGGAGAAGAGTTGCATGGATATGCGAGTTAGCGGTCATTGTAAAGCGACATCCTCAAACGAATTAAACAATTGAAATTAAACCTTTACAAATTTCAAAAGTCATAGTACGACACAAAACTTAGATAATAATGAAGCATTTATTCTTTCCAATTTTTCTTGTACTAATTGCCACATCTTGTAAAAAGAGTGACACAACCGTTACACCAACAGTTCAAAAGGGTACATTGACCGTTCAAAATGGTGGCGGTAGTGGCGAATTTACAATCAACGACACTACATATATTTGGAGTAATCCGCCAGCAGGCAACCAAGTTTTTGACAAGTGGACAGGCGACATTGCTTCATTAAGTAACCCTAACGAATGGAAAACAAAATTAAAAATTACAGGCAGCACTTTAAATGTTACAGCTACTTATAAAACGACCACAAACTTCACACTCACACAAGAAACCATTAATGCCAGTAAAGTTTTTTATTACGTTCCAGCAGGATACAAAGGAATTGTTTTGGCTTTTCACGGTGCAGGTGGTAGTGCCACAGGTTGGGCAGGTGGAAGCGTTGATAACACAAACTTTATACGGTATGCAGTTGCAAACGGTTACGCAGTTGTAATAACTGAAAGTAAAGACCGTGTAAACAAACGTTGGGACAATACTGCAAACACCACAAATGTTGACGCAGCAAATATTGACGCAATTTTAGGTAATCTAAACCAACGGACTATTCTGGACAGCAGCAAATCAAAATATGCAATTGGAATGTCGCAAGGAAGTGGCTTTGCCAGTTTAATCTCTTACGGAAAAAATTACAAAGCAGCGGCACTTTATTGTTTGAAAGGAATTGACGCTATTTTAGACATCACGGCTGTACCAACAATTTGGAACATGGCACCCAATGATGTAACAGAAGAACCGACAAGGCTTGCAGACGCAAGGGCTAATTACAATAAGCTAATTTCAAGAAGCATCCCAGCATCATTCAATGTAAATGACGCTTCGCCAATGGTTGCGAAAGTATTTGAGTACACAACCATTCCTTCGGCAGACGCAACTGCTATCATTGCTAATTTAAAAAGTGCAGGTTGGTTAGACGACAAAGGTTATGTAAAGAAAAATCCCCGTTCGGACACAGGTTGGGAAACCGCAATGGGTTCTAGCTATGCTGCATATCGTGGACAAGTTGAAGACATCATTTCTGTATGCTATGGCGAACACAAATTTTTTATGGACGCTAATTACAGGACAATTCAATTTTTCAATCGTTTCCCGTAATCACAGACAAGCTCACCGACGAGAAGAACAACGAACCGCTAACATGGGGTTTGCTGCAAGTGTGGCTGGACGTTGTTAGCATCGGCAGCAGTTCGCTATTGTGCTTCAGTCCGGTCTGGACGGAATGCTATTGGGCTTTGGGTTTTTAACTTGTACTTTTAGTTCATCATTCAGCAGCGACTCCGGGCAGACGGAATACTAATGCCACACCTGCAGCATGCCCTGTTCGTTAGCGTCAATTATGAATGACAGAAAACCTAAAACAACATACAAGGACTAAGAACAACAATTTATAAGATTAACGACATAGCCAAAGCAAAAGAATGGTATTCAAAAGCCTTTTTGACTCAGCCTTATTTTGATGAACCATTTTATGTAGGTTTTGACATTGGAGGCTTTGAATTAGGACTTCAACCAGACAATACTCCTTTAATCGACAAAGTTGAAAGTGTGGTATCCTATTGGGGCGTGGCTGACATAAACGAAACCTACAACAGGTTAATAAGCGTTGGTGCGAAAGAAAACCAACCACCCTACAATGCTGGTGGTGACTTAATGACCGCGACTGTAAAAGACCCTTTTGGAAATGTTATAGGGCTTATTTACAACCCTCACTTTAAAATTAAAGAATAACCATTATGGCATCATCTGGGGCAAGTGTTCGCCTAAGCGATCACTTGTGTCGATCTATTCTGCCCGATTGTATCGGGGTTTAGCGGCTCAAAAGTCCATCTGGCTTGCCAACAAGCGATCCTGCGGAACACTTGCGTCAGAGGGATAACAAAATTTCGTTTCAAAACTCCCGATACAATCGGGTAGATTTCTTTGGCAACAAGTGATCCTGCGGAACACTTGCGCCAGAGGTTTGACAGCAGCGTTGGGCACCATTTGACGGTTGCATCTTTTATTCGCAGGGGGTTTCGACAGAAGCAATTTTTAAACAAAAGAGTTTAATAGCGGAAACCCCGTCGGGACGAAGCCAAAGAAAAGAGATGAAAATCAGGCGAATTGAAATGAAGGCGTCCTGGCAGGTCTGTAAAAGGTACTGTGTTTCTTAAGCGGTAACTTATTGTACCTACCCAGTTAAATGAATGATTCTGCGGCAACCGTACTTTTAACTACCCCCTGGCCATAATAAAACATACGGTTCATTTTCCGAAATACTAAAGCCGCCCGCCGCCCATCATCCGCATCACACGTTCCACGTCTTCGGGTGTGTCCACACAATGGCTTTCATAAGCGGTAAGGATACACCGGATGCGGAATCCGTTTTCGAGCCAGCGCAGTTGTTCGAGCGACTCGGCTTTTTCGAGGGCCGACTCCGGCAGCGCGGTAATCTTGGCCAGAATATCGGTGCGGTAGGCATAAAGCCCCACATGCCGGTAGTAGGTATGATTAGAGGGCCACTGTTCCTGTGGAATGCCTTTCAAAAAAGGTATGGGCGTCCTGCTGAAGTACAGCGCCTCACTGCGGCTGTTGAGTACGATTTTCACCTCACCCGTATCGAAAAGTTCTTGGGCGTTTTTTACCGCAATCATCTGCGTGGCCAGTTCCGTATCGGGCTCACGAAGCAAGGCCTGCGCCAGCTCGTCAATCTGTTCGGTGGCCAGAAACGGCTCATCGCCCTGCACATTGACTACAAAGTCGGGCTGAAGGCCCGAACGGAGCAGGGCTTCATAACAGCGGTCGGTTCCGCTGACATGATCCGCCGCAGTCATCACCGCATTCCCGCCAAAAGACTGTACATGGGTAAGTATACGCTCATCATCCGTGGCCACGACCAGCTTATCCAGATGCTTACTGCGATCCGCTTGTTCGTAAACCCGTTGGACCATAGACTTACCTGCGATATCAATCAGGGGCTTTCCCGGAAACCGGGTACTTGCATACCGTGCAGGAATAATGCCTACTATCATGGAAGATCAGTTATGAAGCAGCGTTTGAAAAAATGGCCGCAATTTATTGGGCATATACCGAAACAATCTCCTCGTCGCGAAGCAAATACTGTGAAGGGTTTACGCCGGCCCTTGCCGTGATATAATCGCTGTACTCAGGCGCATAGCGGGTACGCAGCTCCACCACTTTCTGGAAATTGTTGCTGAGCAGCAGGCAAAGCTCGCAGATTTCACGAACAGCATTACCGCCGCTTTGCGCTTCGGTGATATAATCCACCAGCCGGTTTTGCACAGCGTATTGCACGGTGATCGGATTCACCGGACGCCCTACCATCATGCGCAAACCGGCAAGCTTCGCAATGGGCAGATCGAGAATGTCGTCGAATACGAAAAGCACCTCACTCGGGGAGCACTCATGCTGTTTGCAAAAATGCAGGAAGGCCTGCTCCTTGTTCTTTATCTTCTTATAAACGGCACTGAAATTTTCGCGTGCGGCAAAGGATGCGGCAAGGGCGTTGTCTTCACCGGTGATGATGGCAGCGGGTGCGATTTTGCGCTGGAACAACCACACGTTGAAGCGCAACATATTGACCCCCATCGAATCGACCTCACTGAAACCGCTGTGCCCCTCGATATTCTTCTGCCCGTTGTTGAACACCCCGTCCCAGTCGAATACAAAGGCCTTGATATTACGCAGCTTGTTCTTGATGACCGAGAATTCGGTGATGAATCGGCCACCGAAAAGACCAACTGTATCGGGATGCGTAATCATATCGGTTCTTTTGAAGGTTTAACATGCCGGCAACAATCAACGGGCTTCCAGGTCCTGGATATCGAGCATGCCGATAGGCTTTCCCGCATCGGTAACCATGATGGTATCCACATTGGTTTTCTTGAACAAGGCGGCGGCATCATTGAGCAACTGGCTGCCCTCGATACTCACGGGCGTCTTATACGTCAAGGCGCCCAGTTGTTTTTCAAGAACAGCAGGACCATCGGACTGCAGATGCCTGCGCAGGTCACCGTCGGTGAATACCCCTTTTACCTGAAGGCCGCTGTCGGCAACAATAATGGCACCAAACCCGTAGGCGGTCATTTTCACAATGGCGTCCTTGATGGATGTGGATGCATCCACAATGGGATTGGTAGCGCTAATGGCTTCGCTCACCCGGGTTGTCATCAGGCGCGTATCCTGCAGGAACTGATCGGTACCAATGGTGGTAAAATGGTTCTCGGTAAGGGTTTTTAGGATTTTCAGCGGAACCGTGATGGTATGCGCCCCGATATTCAGCGCATTGCGCACATGCTCGCTGTTGCGTACCGAACTGAACATGATTTTGGTATCGTAACCATAATGGTCCACCGCATCCACACACTGGGCCACCAGGTCGAGGGCATCGTGGCCCTGATCCTGCAAACGGCCCACCAGCGGGCAAACATAGTTGGCGCCGGCATGCATGGCCATATAGGCCTGTTGCAGGGTGTACACCAGGTGTACATTCACCATCAGCCCATCCTTACGAAGCAAGGCGCAGGCTTTGAGCCCTTCGAGGGAAACCGGAATCTTGAAAACGGTCTTCTTCGGATCGAGGCCCAATTTCAGTTGACGGTGCGCCTCTTTCACAACGTCAGCAGCCGTGTTGCCCAACGCCTCGATCTGCAGTACGGGCACCATTTTCGAAAGCTTGACAATCATCCCGTCGATATCGGTAATCCCCTCCCGCTGCATGAACGTAGGCGTAGTCGTAAGACCGTTGAGAAAACCCAGGGAAAATGCTTCTTCAATTTCGCGGAGATTGGCCGAGTCGAGGTATAATTCCATACAAGCAGTTTTGGTTGGGCACGAAATTATGGATTAATGGGAACAATAACGGCAGAGTCCTCAACTACGATAGCGGCGGGTAATGGCATGCAGTTCAAGCAGGGGCTTCATGAACTCCTCCAACGCATCGACCGACAACTGGCTGGCTGCATCGCACAATGCTTTCTCAGGATCGGGGTGCGTTTCGATGAAAACCCCGTCGACACCCGATGCCACGCCGGCTCGGCTCAGTACCGGAAGAAACTCACGTGCGCCGCCCTTCGCATCGGCACTGGGAATCCCGTATTTGCGGATGCTGTGGGTGATGTCGAATACAACAGGGTATCCCAGTTTGCCCATATGGTAGAAACTGCGGGGATCAACCACCAGATCGTTGTAACCCATGGTATATCCGCGTTCGGTGAGGATGATCTGGTCGTTGCCGGCATCCACGCATTTCCCAACGGGATGCTTCATGTTTTCAGGCGCGAGGAACTGCCCGTGTTTTATGTTGATGACCCGTCCGGTTTTGGCAGCAGCTACCAGCAAACCGCTCTGCATACAGAGGTAGGCCGGAATCTGCAGCACATCACATACTTCGGCAACCGGTGCGGCCTGGTCGGGATAATGGATATCGGTCAGTAACGGGAATCCGAAATCGGCCTTGATGCGGGCCAGGATGCGCATACCCTCTTCAAGACCCGGACCCTGATAATAGCTGAGGCTGCTTCGGTTATCCTTGCAAAAAGAGGACTTGTAGATGACCGGAACCCTGAGCTTTTCGCTGACGGATTTGAGCCGCTCGGCGGTTTTCATCATGATGGCTTCCGATTCAATCACACAGGGACCGGATATCAGGAAGAGGGTATCGCTTCCGCAGGAAATAGTTCCGACCGCAATTTTTTTCTCACTCATGCTACATGCGTTTATAAAGTTCCTTGATGGTGTGTACTGTGATTTTTTCCTGCCAATCGCTGCCCACAGCATGATTCCACATGTGCGGCAGATTGTAGGCCACTTGTGCCATGGCGGTGACGGTTTCGTCGGACCATCCTGCGCTCAGGTTTTTAGGCAATGCAATATTATGCTTTTGCAACATGAGGTTGAATTCCGCTACCCCTTCCGGATAATAATCGGCCAGATGCTGGAATGCGATGCAATTGGCATAGCAGTGTTTTTCGTGCAGCACTTTGGAAAGACCGTAACTGAGGGCATGGCAAACGCCTACCTCCGAATACGTGAGGCTGAGTCCGCCCATCATGCTCGCAACCATCAGCTTGTCGTCGTTTTCGGGTCCGCGCCCGGCTTTCTCCCCCAGGTACACATCGCGGCATAGCCGCAGCGACTGTTCGGCAAAGGCATGGCTGTAGGCGTTGTTCAGTTGCCCCTGTTCACTTTCAATGCAGTGGATGTAGGTATCCATGCCGGTATAGAACCACTTGTCGTCGGGCACGGTGGCAATGAGTTCGGGATCGAGGATCACCTGGTTGAATACCGTCCAATCGCATTTGAGCCCCAGTTTCTTTTCCGGTCCTGTGAGTACCGCCGTCATCGACACCTCGGCGCCGGTTCCGGAAATGGTAGGAATGCCGAGATGATAGATGCCCGGTTTTTTGATCAGATTCAATCCTTGGTATTGTACCGAAGATCCCTCGTTGGTGAACATCAGCGAAACCGCTTTGGCGATATCGAGTATGCTGCCGCCACCGATACCGACCACACCGGCCGGCAGTCCATGTCGGTCCAACACCTCATCCCGCAAAGCATCGATCTGTTCCGTGGTGGGCTCTTGCGGGTCCACATCTATGAAATGCAGAATATCCTTTTCGTGCAGGGGTATCCGCTCGCGAAGCGTCTTGTCGGAGAAGTAGGCATCGACCAGAAAGAGGATGAATCCGGAATGGTCGTTCCGGCGCGGAGACAGTATTTCGTCCAGGGAAGAAAAACTGCCCCGGCCAAAAACCACCCGGTCGATATTCTTGAAATTTTTGTGCTGCATGGATGCGTTTATGCAAAGTTATCCGGCTACGGGACTGACCGACACCGACTCTACAGCCTTCCGGATGCGGCTTGCGAGTTGCCGCACCTCTTCTTCGGTCCAGGTACAGCGTATTCCGAACGAAACCAAACGGCCGATCACATCCTGCGCCATAGGAAGATGAAGCTGGCTATAGTCCTGAGGCGTTCCCATCAATTCAATTGGCAACCGTGATGCCGTGCGGAGGTTCTTGATATGGTCCCACTGGTTGATGAAGTGGTACATGTTGGTGTACCAGTAATTGAAGCCGCTGATGCCTGCTGCATTGAATGCCTTGACAGCGGCTCCGGCGGTGGACGTGTCGTTGAAAAGTAGATTGAGGAAAGTGGCTGAATCACCTTCGGGATCGGCCAGCCGGGCAAATCCGAGGCCCGGGGTACCGGACAACAGTTCAATCAGCATTTTTTTGTGGACCTTGTTGCGGCGGCGGACTTCGGGTACTCTTCGGGTTTGCACTTTACCTATGGCTGCATGTATTTCGCTGATGCGGTAGTTGAACCCGATGATGGGATGCTGTTCCATCCCGCGGTTGTCGCCGATATGGTCGTGACCGTGATCGCTGTAGGAATCAGCCAGTTTGTAGGCCTTTTCATCATCAGTAACCATCACGCCCCCCTCTCCTGCCGTGGCAATTTTGAAAAAGTCGAATGAATAACAGCCCGTGATTCCGAACAAGCCTACCGAGCGTCCTTTGAAACTGGCACCAAAGGCCTGACCGGCGTCTTCCACCAGCACCAGGCCATGCTCCCTGACAATGGGCATGATGGCATCCATATCGGCCATGCCGCCGCACATGTGCACAAGGCAGATGCCCTTGGTTTTAGGGGTGAGTACTTTGCGGATACCGTCGGCACTCAGGCAAAGCGTTTCGTCGATATCGGCGAATACCGGTTTGGCCCCGACAAACATTACGGCTTCAACACTGGCTGCATAGGTGAAGGGGGGAACAATCACTTCGTCGCCGGTACCGATACCTGCAGCGGCCAGTGCGCAGGCCACCGCGGTGGAGCCACTGCTTACGGCATGAGCATAACGGGCGCCGGTCACAGCGCGTACCTCGGCCTCAAACTCTCGTGCTTTCCAGATGCCCTGACGCTGGGCATCGTGATTGTAGCGGAACAGGATGCCGGTGCGCATCACATCGTCCACTTCCTGCCGTTCTTCGGCTCCGAATAATTCTGTACCTGGCATGGATTCAAATTTGAGCAGCAAAAATAAAGGATATGGCGCTCACCTGGGGAGAATGCCTGTTTGCAGGGAAGGGAATGTTCGAAGTTCAACGTTCAATGTTCAACGTTCTGGCGCGAGTCCTCTCGTGTGCCGGGCGTTACTAAATCTTTTTTTCTTCTCAGGGATTATCAGCTAGATATACAACCCCTTAAGCGCTTCAAGGATGATTGCATGGTCTTCTGTGTCTCGGCGGGGGTTTCGCCAGAACTATATTTTTAACTAGTTGAGTACGATGGTGAGAACCGCCGCCGGGAAGAACCGGAGGGGAATGCCCGGTTGCATGCAGAGTTCCAACAGGGATGACTCAAATATAGGTTCCCGCCAGCGCCTCAAGGATGATTGCATGGTCTTCTTCGTCCTTAAGTCCGGATACCGTGATGGTAGCCACCATTCCCGCTCCGTTGACAAAAACGGGTATGGCCCCGCCTTTAGCGACAAATTCCTTCTCATCAAGCCCGAAATTCTTTTCCAGACTCATGCCTTTTTCATTCAGGCTATGTTTCACACTCAGGGAACTTTCTTCAAACTGCCGGGCAACATTGGCCTTGCGTTTCAACCAATGGTGTTTGTCCATGGGTAAATTTTCATCGACATAGAGAAAGACCGTATGGTGAAGCCGGCATACCTCAACGGCGATTTGCTGCTTCCTGCTTTCAGCCAAAGCGATGATTTTCGCCCCCATGTCATAAGCCATCCTGTTGTCGAATTTCTCCAGTACGATCCGCTTCATGGTTTTTTTATTTGTGGATATTATGCAAAAACAGCGTCGTAACAATCTTCAAAAGGAAAGCAACCTATTACAGCATATTCCGAACCAATCCAATAGCTACAGATATCAATCCCGATTCTGCGAAAACCCGGGCAGTTCAATCAACAAAAAACGGCTAGCGGTACCGAAGCGGATTCCGGCGTGCGTTGATGATATACTGGCGCACATTCATCCAGAAGGCCACAAAAAGGTAGATGATCAGGGGCGAGCCCATGGTCATAAAGGAAATGTAGATGAAATATTTACGGATGGTGGATGAAGCAATACCTATCTTCTCCCCGATGGCGGAGCATACGCCGAAAACATGCCATTCAATGATTTGCTTGAAGCGGTTCACAGGGCTAATTTATTGAAATTTCCGCATCAAAACCTAAGTCGATTGCAGTAATTTTGCGGCGCGACCGACAACCCCGACCGGGTCGCTATCAACTTCAACGTGAAAATTAAAAACCAATCCATATGGCTTTTGATATCGAAATGATCCGAAACCTCTATGCCGGCTTTGCTGAACGAATTGCTGCTGCCCGGGCCGCCACCCAAAAACCCCTGACGCTGACGGAAAAAATACTCTATGCCCATCTCTGGCAGGGCAAGGCCACGCAGGCCTATGAGCGGGGTAAGAGTTATGTGGATTTCGCTCCCGACCGGGTGGCCATGCAGGATGCGACGGCGCAGATGGCTCTGTTGCAGTTCATGCAAAGCGGACGCAACAAGGTTGCCGTTCCCAGCACCGTGCACTGCGACCATCTGATTGAGGCCAAGGTAAACAGTAAGACCGACCTGGACCGCGCTAAGCATGAAAGCAGTGAAGTCTATGATTTTCTGGCATCAGTCAGCAATAAATACGGTATCGGTTTCTGGAAACCCGGTGCGGGCATCATCCATCAGGTGGTGCTGGAAAACTATGCCTTTCCCGGAGGCATGATGATCGGTACCGACAGCCATACGGTTAATGCAGGCGGCCTGGGCATGATTGCCATAGGTGTCGGTGGTGCCGATGCCTGCGACGTGATGGCGGGTCTGCCCTGGGAATTGAAGATGCCGAAGTTGATCGGTGTAAAACTGACCGGCAAATTGAACGGATGGACAGCACCCAAGGATGTGATTTTGAAAGTGGCCGGTATTCTTACCGTGAAAGGGGGAACCGGTGCCGTGGTGGAATATTTCGGTGAAGGAGCCACCAGTTTGAGCTGCACCGGAAAGGGCACCATCTGCAATATGGGTGCGGAAATCGGGGCCACCACGTCCACATTCGGTTATGATGCCAGCATGAGCCGCTACCTGAAAGCGACCGGGCGTCAGGAAATTGCTGAACTGGCTGATGCAATGGCCGAACACCTCACCGGCGATCCGGACGTGTATGCACAACCTGAAAAATATTTCGATCAGGTGATTGAGATTGACCTCTCCGCACTCGAGCCGCATCTGAACGGACCTTTCACGCCCGATCTGGCAACGCCGATTTCCAAAATGAAGGAGGCCGCTGCAGCACACGGCTGGCCCACCAAGATTGAGGTGGGGTTGATCGGCAGTTGTACCAACTCCTCTTACGAAGATATCAGCCGTGCGGTGAGTCTTGCCCGGCAGGTGAATGAAAAAGGACTGAAACTCAAATCGGAATTCACCATCACGCCCGGTAGTGAGCAGGTGCGTTATACCATCGAGCGCGATGGCTTCCTTTCGGTGTTCGACAAGATCGGCGCCACGGTATTTGCCAATGCCTGCGGACCCTGCATCGGCATGTGGGCAAGGATGGGTGCGGAGAAACAGGAGAAGAACACCATTGTACATAGTTTCAACCGAAACTTCGCCAAGCGCGCCGACGGCAACCCCAACACCTATGCTTTTGTGGGCAGTCCGGAAATAGTGACCGCCATGGCGATCGCCGGCGATCTCTCGTTCAATCCGCTTACCGATACGCTCACCAACGACAAAGGCCAACAGGTGAAACTGGATCCGCCTTCAGGCGAAGAACTTCCGCCCAAAGGATTTGCTGTGGAAGATGCCGGGTATCAGGCTCCGGCAGCCGATGGTAGCGGCGTTCAGGTGATGGTATCACCCGACAGCAAGCGGCTTCAGTTGCTGGAACCCTTCAGCAAATGGGAAGGCACCGACCTTAACGGATTGAAACTCCTGATCAAAGCCAAAGGGAAATGCACCACCGACCATATCAGCATGGCCGGTCCCTGGTTGAAATTCCGCGGCCATCTCGACAACATCAGCAACAACATGCTGATTGGTGCGGTAAACTTCTTCAATGATAAAACCGATTCTGTCAAGAACCAGCTTACCGGTGAATACGGGCCTGTTCCGGCCACACAGCGGGCCTATAAGAAAGCAGGTATCGGCAGCATCGTGGTGGGTGATGAGAATTATGGAGAAGGAAGTTCCCGCGAGCATGCAGCTATGGAGCCCCGGCATCTGGGCGTTCGGGCCGTACTGGTGAAATCATTCGCCCGCATCCACGAAACCAATCTGAAAAAGCAGGGCATGCTGGCGCTGACATTTGCCAACAAGGAAGATTACAACCTGATTCAGGAAGACGATACCATCGATATCGAAGGGCTGCTTGCCTTCGCACCCAACAAGCCCCTGCAACTTGTGCTGAATCATGCCGACGGCAGCAATGAGACCATACAGGTGAACCATTCCTACAACGAACAGCAAATCGAGTGGTTCAGGGCTGGAGGCGCCTTGAATATCATCCGGGAGCAGTTCGCCGCCGGAAAGAAATAATAGCCGTTTGTTCCATTGTTTGATTCGGAACCGGATCTGCCCCACCTGTAATAAAATATTTATGGGGCCTAACCGGTATGCGACCAATAATTCATACGAAAGTGATGTTATACGCACGTGAAGTTACTTTTAGCCCAAAAATTT
>CAZZLI010000067.1:0-15472 GCA_964655055.1 uncultured Ferruginibacter sp. | reverse complement strand
AAACTCATGGCCTCCTTGGTGGTCATCAGCAGTTCGTACTCTTCCTTGCTGCCCACAATCATGTTCTCGAACTCACGGAGACCTGTACCCGCAGGAATCAGATGACCGGTGATCACATTCTCTTTCAGGCCCAGCATAAGGTCGGTCTTTCCGTTGATGGCCGCACTGCTCAGCACCTTGGTGGTTTCCTGGAACGAAGCCGCTGAAATCCAGCTTGCCGTTCCGAGTGAAGCTTTGGTGATGCCCAGCAACAGGGGCGATGAGGTTGCCGGCTTGGCATCGCGGAACTCCACCAGCTTCTTGTCGGCACGGCGCAGTACGGAATTCTCTTCGCGTACTTCACGCAGGGTGACAATCTGCCCGGTCTTAAGCAAGGTGCTTTCGCCCGCATCGGTAACCACTTTCTTATCGAAAATCTGGTCGTTCTCTGCGTTGAAATCGATTTTGTCTTCGGTATCCCCTTCGAGGAAGATGGTATCTCCGGCATCTTCGATGGTCACTTTGCGCATCATCTGGCGCACGATCACTTCAATATGCTTGTCGTTGATCCGTACACCCTGCAGGCGGTACACTTCCTGGATCTCGTTCACCACATATTCCTGAACAGCGAAAGGTCCCTTGATAGCGAGGATATCGGCCGGTGCAATCTGTCCGTCACTTAACGGTGCTCCTGCCTTCACAAAGTCACCGTCCTGCACCAGAATCTGGCGGGTCAGCGGTACCAGGTATTTGCGGATGACACCGTCACGGGCTTCCACCACGATCTCGCGGTTACCGCGCTTGATGCTGCCGAACGTAACCACACCGTCGATCTCGCAAACCACGGCAGGGTTGCCGGGGTTACGGGCTTCGAAGAGTTCGGTAACACGGGGCAGACCACCGGTGATGTCCTTCAGCTTGCTGAGCACACGCGGTATCTTCACCAGCACCTGTCCGCTCTTCACGGAATCGCCCTCTTCCACCACGATGTGGCTGCCTACAGGCAGGTTATAGCTTTTATTTTCCTTGCCTTGAATGATAATAGAGGGCAGCTTGGTCTTGTCCTTGGTTTCAATCACCACTTTCTCCTTGTGGCCGGTTTGTTCGTCGGCCTCTTCACGTACGGTAACCCCCTCAATCACGCTTTCAAACTTCACATTACCCACGATTTCGGATACAATGACATTGTTGAACGGATCCCATGAGCAGATGACATCGCCCTTGCTCACCTTCTGTCCGTCTTTCACACTCAGTGTGGCGCCATAAGGCACGTTGTTGCTGATGAGCAGACGGTCGTTCTTCACGTCCATGATCCGCACCTCGCCTGTACGGCCGATGACGATGGAAATCTTCTTGCCTTCGGCATCTTCGGAGCTTACGGTACGCAAACCATCAAATTGAATGGTACCGTCGAATCGGGCCGGCATGGTGGATTCCACAGAAGCCGATCCGGCAACACCACCCACGTGGAAGGTACGCAGGGTCAGCTGGGTACCGGGTTCACCGATGGACTGTGCGGCAATGATTCCTACCGCGTCGCCCTTCTGCGCCAGATAGCCGGTGGCCAGATTCTTTCCGTAACATTTCACACATACACCGCGCTTGCTTTCGCAGGTGAGCACGGATCGTATTTCAACCGCTTCAATGCCGCTTTCCTCAATGCGCATGGCTTCATCCTGGGTGATTTCTTCACCGGCTTTCACCAGCAGTTCTTCCGTTACCGGATGGAACACGTCGTGCAAAGAGGTACGGCCTTCGATGCGGTCGGCAAGGTTTTCAATGATGTCTTCATTGTCTTTCAGCGCACTGGTGGCGATGCCGCGCAGTGTGCCGCAATCTTCGTCGTTGATCACCACATCCTGGGCCACATCCACCAGACGACGGGTCAGATAACCCGCATCGGCGGTCTTCAGGGCGGTATCGGCAAGACCCTTTCGGGCACCGTGGGTACTGATGAAATATTCAAGTACGTTCAGACCATCCTTGAAATTACTGAGGATGGGGTTTTCGATGATCTCACTGCCGCTGCTTCCCGATTTACGGGGCTTGGCCATGAGTCCGCGGATACCGGCCAGCTGCTTGATCTGCTGCTTGCTACCCCGGGCGCCGGAGTCGAGCATCATGTACACCGAATTGAAGCCCTGCTTGTCTGCAGCGAGTTCGCGGATCAGGGTTTCAGTAATGCGGGTATCCACACGGCTCCAGATGTCAACGGTCTGGTTGTAGCGTTCGTTGTTGGTGATCAGACCCATATTGTAGTTGTCCCAGACTTCATCCACTTCAGCAGTGGCATTGTCAATGAGCTCCTGCTTGACTTCAGGAATGATCAGATCGTTGATATTGAACGAAAGACCGCCGCGGAAGGCCATGCGGTAACCAAGCGTCTTGATATCATCAAGGAACTTAGCAGTGGTAGGCACATCGGTCCACTGGATGATGTCGCCGATGATTTCACGGAGCGATTTTTTGGTAAGCAGGGCATTAACAAAACCTACCGATTTGGGCACGTGCTGGTTGAAGATCACGCGACCCACTGTGGTATCAATAATTTTTTTGGTGAGCGTTCCGTCATCGTTGCGGTGGTTAGCTCGCACCTTGATATGTGCGTGCAGATCGATACGCTGTTCGTTGTAGGCAATCACCACTTCTTCGGCGGAGTAGAAAACTTTTCCTTCGCCTTTTACTTTCTCGGTGTCGGTGGATTTTTTGCCTTTGGTGATATAGTAGAGTCCCAGTACCATGTCCTGTGAAGGCAGGGTGATGGGTGTACCATTCTGCGGGTTGAGGATGTTGTGCGAAGAGAGCATCAGCAGTTGCGCTTCCAGGATGGAGGCATTGCTGAGCGGAACGTGCACCGCCATCTGGTCACCGTCGAAGTCGGCGTTGAAGGCCGTGGTAACGAGCGGATGCAGCTGAATGGCCTTACCCTCGATCAGTTTGGGCTGGAAGGCCTGTATGGACAGGCGGTGCAGGGTCGGGGCGCGGTTGAGCATGATGGGGTGACCCTTGAGAATATTCTCGAGGATATCCCAGATCACGGCTTCCTTCTTATCGACCAGTTTGCGGGCTGATTTTACCGTCTTCACAATACCGCGCTCAATAAGCTTGCGTATGATGAAGGGTTTGAACAATTCCGCAGCCATGTCTTTGGGCAGACCGCATTCATGCATCTTGAGTTCGGGACCTACTACAATTACGGAACGACCCGAATAATCCACACGCTTACCGAGCAGGTTCTGACGGAAGCGGCCTTGCTTTCCTTTGAGCACATCGCTCAGGGATTTCAGCGCGCGGCCACCTTCAGCCTTCACGGCATTGGACTTGCGGCTGTTGTCGAACAGTGAATCGATGGCTTCCTGCAGCATACGCTTCTCATTACGCAGGATCACTTCAGGTGCCTTGATTTCGAGCAGGCGCTTGAGACGGTTATTCCGAATAATCACCCGACGATAGAGGTCGTTGAGGTCGGAAGAAGCGAAGCGTCCGCCGTCGAGGGGAACCAGAGGACGCAGTTCCGGCGGAATGACCGGAATGTACTGCATGACCATCCACTCAGGACGGTTGTTGATGCGGATATTGGCGTCGCGGAAACTTTCCACCACGCTGAGACGCTTGAGGGCATCGGCCTTACGCTGCTGCGAGGTTTCAACGGCTGCGGCGTTGCGCAGGTCGAAGCTGAGCTGATCGAGATCGATACGCTTGAGCAGTTCGGATACGGCTTCGGCACCCATTTTGGCGATGAACTTGTTGGGATCCTCGTCGCTCAGGTACTGGTTGTCTTTGGGAAGCGCATCCAGAATGTCGAGATATTCTTCTTCGGTGAGCAGGTCGCCGAACTGCTGGCCCTTGTCGGCACGCAGACCGGGCTGAATCACCACGAAGCGTTCGTAGTATATTATGGTTTCCAGTTTCTTGGAGCTCATGCCCAACAGGTAGCCGATTTTGTTGGGGAGCGATTTGAAATACCAGATATGCACGATGGGCACTACGAGTTTGATATGGCCCATGCGTTCGCGGCGCACTTTCTTTTCGGTCACTTCAACACCGCAGCGGTCGCATACGATACCCTTGTAGCGGATGCGCTTGTACTTGCCGCAGGCACATTCATAATCCTTCACCGGTCCGAAGATCCGCTCACAGAACAGGCCGTCGCGCTCGGGCTTGTAGGTACGGTAATTGATGGTTTCGGGCTTCAGCACTTCACCGAAACTCTTTTCCAGAATGGTGTCGGGCGAAGCAAGGCTGATGGTGATACTGGAGAAGGAGGTGGTACGGGGGCGGTTTTCTCTTTTGAATGCCATATGCGTGTGTTGTGTGTTGTTTTATTTTTTAGAACAAACCAGGACGCGATTGATGCGCCTTGAGGAAAGCGACGCGTGTTTCGGCTTAATCGAAACTCATGTCGAGACCCAGACCGCGGAGTTCGTGCACCAGTACGTTGAACGACTCGGGAATGCCGGCGCGCGGGATGTTTTCACCCTTGACGATGGCCTCATAGGCCTTGGCCCTTCCGATGATGTCGTCGGACTTGATGGTCAGCAGTTCCTGCAGGATGTTGGACGCACCATAGGCTTCAAGCGCCCAAACTTCCATTTCGCCGAAGCGCTGGCCACCGAATTGGGCCTTACCGCCCAGCGGCTGCTGGGTGATGAGGCTGTACGGGCCGATGGAACGTGCGTGCATCTTGTCGTCGACCATGTGGTGCAGCTTGATGACATAAATGACACCCACGGTTGCTTTCTGGTCGAAACGATCTCCGGTTTCGCCATCGTAGAGATAGGTATGACCAAATTTGGGCAATCCGGCTTTTTCGATTTTTTCTGCGATTTCATCCACGGTGGCACCGTCGAAGATGGGTGTTGCGAATTTGCAACCCAGTTTCTCTCCGGCCCAGCCGAGTACGGTTTCATAAATCTGGCCGAGGTTCATCCGGCTCGGTACACCCAGCGGGTTGAGTACGATGTCAACGGGTGTTCCGTCTTCCAGGAAAGGCATGTCTTCCTGACGCACGATCTTGGCCACGATGCCCTTGTTACCGTGACGTCCAGCCATCTTATCGCCCACCTTGAGTTTTCGCTTCACCGCCAGGTAAACCTTGGCAAGTTTGAGTACGCCTGCAGGCAGTTCGTCACCGATGGAGATATTGAACTTCTCGCGCTTGTAGCGGCCGAGTTCTTCGTTGAAACGTATGCTGAAGTTGTGCAGCAACACGTTGATCAGTTCGTCGGTATGCGCATCACCGGTCCAGCCCAGCGGATTCACATTGGCATAGTCGATGTTCGACAGGTTCTTCGCCGTGAACTTGGCGCCCTTGCCGATGAGTACTTCGCCGAAGTTGTTGCTTACACCGGCAGACGTTTTTTCGCGCAGCAGCGTAACCAGCTTGCTCACCAGGAGTTCGTTGAGCGCCTTCTCATTGGCTTCATGCGTACGCTCGATCTTGTCGAGGCTGGCCTTTTCACGCACTTTGGCATTCTTATCCTTCTTGGCGCGCTGGAACAGTTTCTTATTAATTACCACTCCTTCGGTTCCGCTTGGAGCCTTAAGTGAGGCGTCTTTCGCATCGCCGGCCTTGTCGCCGAAGATGGCACGCAGCAGTTTCTCTTCCGGCGTGGGGTCGCTCTCTCCTTTCGGTGTGATTTTTCCGATGATGATATCGCCTTCCTTGATATGGGCACCGATACGGATGATACCGTTCTGGTCCAGATCCTTGGTGGCTTCTTCGCTCACATTGGGAATATCGGGCGTGAGTTCCTCCTCACCAAGTTTGGTGTCACGCACTTCGGTTTCGAACTCACTGATATGTATAGACGTAAACAAATCCTCCTTCACCACTTTCTCCGAAATCACAATCGCATCTTCGAAGTTGTATCCTTTCCAGGGCATGAAGGCCACTTTGAGATTGCGACCCAGGGCCATTTCACCACCCTTGGTGGCATAGCCGTCGGTAAGGAAGTCGCCTTCTTTCACCTTCTGGCCTTTGACCACAGCGGGGCGCAGGTTGATGCATGTTTCCTGGTTGGTGCGTATGAATTTGGTGACCTTGTAAACTTTCAGATCGTCGTCGAAACTTACGAGCTGCTGCACTTCGCTGCGCTTGTAGCGGACATGGATTTCATCGGCATCCACATATTCCACCACACCGTCGCCTTCGGCATGCAGCTGGATACGGGCATCACGGGCGGCCTTGGCTTCGAGCCCGGTACCCACGATGGGCGGATCGAGGCGGATCAGCGGCACGGCCTGGCGCTGCATGTTCGATCCCATCAGCGCACGGTTGGCATCGTCATGCTCGAGGAAGGGAATCAGGGATGCGCTGAGGCCCACAATCTGGTTGGGCGCCACATCCATATATTCCACTTCGCCCTTGTCCAGAATGGGGAAGTCGCCGGTCTGCCGGCTCTTGATCTTGTCTTCGACGAAGTTGCCGTGATTGTCCATTTCAATATTGGCCTGGGCAATCTTGGCGAGGTCCTCCTCTTCGGCACTGAGGAAAGTGATCTTGCGCATATCGGCCTTGCCGTTGTTGACCTTGTGATAGGGCGTTTCGATAAAGCCCATCTCGTTGATCTTGGCATGCACGCAGAGCGTGGAAATGAGACCGATGTTCGGACCTTCTGGTGTTTCGATGGTGCAGAGACGGCCATAGTGGCTGTAGTGCACATCGCGGACCTCGAAGCCTGCGCGTTCGCGGCTCAACCCACCGGGACCGAGTGCGGAGATACGGCGCTTGTGCGTGATTTCCGAAAGCGGGTTGGTCTGGTCGAGGAACTGCGACAGTTGTGAAGTACCGAAGAAGGAGTTGATTACTGATGAAAGTGTACGGGCGTTGATCAGATCTACCGGCGTGAACACTTCGTTGTCGCGTACATTCATCCGCTCACGAATAGTACGGGCCATACGGGCAAGACCTACACCGAACTGGGCGTAGAGCTGTTCGCCCACGGTTCGCACACGGCGGTTGCTCAGGTGATCGATATCGTCTACCTCGCTCTTCCCGTTGGTAAGTTGTACGAGGGTTTTGATGATGGCGATGATATCGTCCTTGGTCAGTACTTTTTTCTCTACCGGGAAGTTGAGGCCCAGACGGCGGTTGATCTTGTAACGGCCCACTTCGCCGAGATCATAGCGCTTGTCGCTGAAGAACAGCTTGTCGATGATACCTCGGGCGGTTTCATTATCGGGAGCGTCGGCACCGCGCAACTGGCGGTAGATATGCTGAACAGCTTCCAGTTCGCTGTTGGAGGTATCCTTGTTGAGGGTATTATAGATAATGGCGTAATCGCCGCTTACTTCCTCTTTCTGCACAAACACGCTCTTCACACCCATTTCAATGATCATGTTGATGTTCTCGGCATCAAGCACGGTATCGCGTTCGAGCACGATTTCGTTTCGCTCGATGCTCACCACTTCGCCGGTATCTTCATCCACGAAATCTTCCACCCAGGTGCGCAGTACGCGGGCGGCGAGGCGCTTGCCTTCGCATTTGCCAAGGTTCTTCTTATCGGACTTCACCTCGTCGGCCATGCCGAAGAGTTCGAGGATGTCCTTGTCGGTTTCGTAACCGATGGAGCGCAGCAGCGTAGTTACCGGAAACTTCTTCTTCCGGTCGATGTACGCGTACATTACATTGTTGATGTCGGTGGCGAATTCCATCCACGCGCCTTTGAAAGGGATCACGCGGGCGGAATAGATCTTGGTACCGTTAGGGTGTACCGACTGCCCGAAGAACACACCGGGTGAACGGTGCAGCTGGCTGACCACCACGCGTTCGGCGCCGTTGATGACGAAGGTACCGCGGGGAGTCATGTAGGGGATGTTGCCGAGGAACACGTCCTGCACGATGGTCTGGAAGTCCACATGCTCTTCGTCGTTACAACTCAGGCGCAGCTTGGCTTTCAGGGGCACAGCGTAAGTGAGGCCGCGCTCAATACATTCGTCTATGGTATACCGTGGGGGATCGACGAAGTAGTCGAGGAATTCGAGTACGAAAATGTTGCGGGTATCGGTGATGGGGAAATTCTCTTTGAACACGCGGAACAGTCCTTCGTTCTTCCGCTTATCGGGTGTGGTTTCGAGCTGGAAGAAATCTTTGAACGACTGAATCTGGATGCCGAGCAAATCGGGTGTTTCTGCCAGGAATTCAACTTTACCGAAATTGATACGCTGGGCAGTGTTTGACTTTGAAGCAGACATAGTTGGTGTTAAAACGTTAAGAAGCTGAGCGGATAGTCCCTGAGGATTGGATACAGGTTCCCCAACCCAATCCAATTTTTAAGGAGTGCAAATGTAGAACATTAGAATGGTAAAATGGCATATTTTTTGACGAGCGGAAAAATCGTGGAGGATTATTTACCAAAAGTTAAACAAAAATCCCGCCCCCTCACGCTTCTTCGAAATCCAGGTCCCGACCATAGGTTTCGTGGGTTAATAAAAGGGCTAATGAGCTGATAATCATAACAATAAGCCCCGTTACCCAGGCCCCGGTAACATAACTGCCGGTTAACCCTTCAAGACCCTCAAACAGAATAAGCAACAAGGGCAGCGAACCCCGAACCATATTGGGAACAGTGGTGGCTGCAGTAGCTCTTAAGTTGGTTCCAAACTGCTCGGCCGCCATGGTTACAAAAATGGCCCAGAATCCGGTACCGAAGCCCATGGCCGCGGCAATCAGGTACATGGCACTGGGTCCGGTATTGAGCGGACTGAAAAACAGGCCGATGGAGGCTGCGGTAATGACATAAAAAACAGCCACCGCCTTTTTACGGCTGCGCAGCCACTGGCTCAGCAAGCCTACAAGTATATCGGCCACGGAGATTGCGATGTAGGCGAACATGGTCGATTTTTTGGGAAGCACTTCGCCGCTGAAACCAAAGGCGCGGGCAAACACATCGGAGAAGGCAATCAGGATGCCGATGACATACCAGGTGGGCAGCCCGATCAGGATGGCCAGCAGGTATTTTTTGAATCGTGCCGCATTGGTGAAGAACATGAAGAAATCGCCCCTGCTTACGGGCTTGTTCCTGATAGCCGTGAACATGCCGCTTTCGAGTACGGAAATGCGCAGCAGCAACAGGCAGAATCCCAACCCGCCGCCGATGAAATAACAGCTGCGCCAGTGGAAATGCTGTGCAATGAAATATGCGGCTACAGCCCCCGTCAGTCCGATACCGGCCACCAGCGAGGTGCTGATGCCCCGTTTTTCCTTGTGTACCAGTTCCGAAACCAGGGTGATACCGGCACCCAGTTCGCCCGCCAGACCAACTCCGGCGAAGAAACGCACCCAGGCATATTGATTGGTTGTCTGCACAAAACCGTTGAGCAGGTTGGCCACCGAATAGAGGATGATGGAACCGAAGAGCACACTGAGCCTCCCCTTCTTGTCGCCCATGATACCCCAGATAATGCCGCCAACCAGAAGGCCCGTCATCTGTATGCTGATGATGAATTCCCCGGCCGATTTCACACCCTCCTGATTGAGGCCCAGATCGCGCAGACTGTCCACACGCACGATGTTGAACAGCAGCAGATCATAGATATCCACGAAATAACCCAGTGCGGCTACCAGAACGGTAATGTTGAAGATACTGCCGGATTTGGTGGACATAAACGAATCAGGCGGATTTGCTTTTTCCGGAAAACAGTTTGATCAGGACGGGTAAGGTGCTCACAAGCACAATGCCGATGACAATGACTTCCAGATGGTCTTTCAGGTTGAATCCGAATCGGCTCAGGATCCACTGCTGCAGAAAATGACCGCCCAGAATCATGCTGCTCACCCAGGCTATACATCCGGTGATGTTGAAGAAGGAAAAACGCGCGCGATCCATCTGCACGATGCCCGATACGATTGGCGCGAAAGTGCGGATGATAGGAATAAAACGCGCCACCACGATGGCCCCGCCGCCATGTTTGTTGTAAAAATCCTGCGCCTGATAGAGGTATTTCTTTTTAAACAACAGATTATCTTTCCACTGGAACATGGCCGGTCCGATCTTGCGGCCGAACCAATAGCCCACATAATTGCCGATGATGCCGGCCAGGGTGACAAGCGCGATAATGACCAGCAGGTTGGGCCATTCGGAAGTCATATTGCCCATGCCCAGCAATTTGAAAAACTCCTGACCAAGATTTTTGGAATAGATGCCAGCCACAAAGAGCAGGCTGTCGCCGGGCAGAAAGAATCCTGCAAAGAGTCCGGTTTCAGCGAAGATGATGAAGAGCAACAACCAGAGTCCGCCGTACACGATGTAGAACATGGGATTCACCAGATCCTTCCAGGTGAATTGCTTGTGCACGGTGATGATGGCGCCATCACTAAGTTCGCGTGCAGCGACTTTAAGCGGTCGGTGGTTTTCAGGCTGAATCAACAGCGAGTCGGTGCCATCGGCAACATCCACAAGGCAACTGCCATCACGCTGCGATTCATAGGCAATGCTTCTACCCTGTTCGACCAGCGTGAATTTTCCGGCGGAAGCCTCGTACTGGTTGATCAGTCGGATGCGTACCTGGCGGCCATGACTCTGTGTTGAAAAAAGAACAGCAGCGAAAAGCAGCAGGAAAGGGAATAACCGTGTTATGATTGAGCTTGGTTTCATTGAATGAATCTACGATGATCAGATATCGGTTTTGGGTTCGCCAAGTTCTCCCTCCCACTTGCAGATCACTGCCGATGCGATGCTGTTGCCCACCACATTGGTAGCGCTCCGGCCCATGTCGAGCAGCGGATCGATGCCGAGCAGCAGGGCGATACCCGCTTCCGGAATGTTGAATGTGGCGAGGGTACCGGCAATCACCACCAGCGATGCGCGGGGCACACCGGCAATGCCTTTACTGGTAAGCATCAGCACCAGCAGCATGGTCAGCTGAGCCGGAAGCGGGATATGCATGCCGTAACTCTGGGCGATGAAGAGGCTGGCGAAGGTCATATACATCATGCTGCCGTCGAGGTTGAAGGAATACCCCAGCGGAAGCACAAAACTCACAATCTTGTCTTTGCAGCCGAAGCGCTCCAGCTCCAGCATGGTTTTGGGAAATGCGGCCTCGCTGCTCGAGGTGCTGAAGGCCAGCAGAATGGGTTCGCGCATGCGGCGCAGCAATTGAACAACCCGCTTGCCGATGAACAACCACCCGGCAGTGAGCAGCAGCAGCCAAAGCAGCAGCAGTCCGAAATAGAATTCAACGATGAAGCGCGAATAGGTGGCAAGTATACCCAGCCCCTGCTTGGCGATAATGGCCGCCATGGCGCCGAATACGGCAAGTGGAGCCAGCATCATCACATAGCCGGTTATTTTTAGGATGATATGCGCAGTGGCATCCAGTGCACGGATCACCGAGGATGCGCGATCACCCAGTGCGGCTGCGGCCACACCGAAAAAAAGCGCGAACACCACAATCTGCAGGATCTCATTCTTGGCCATGGCCTCAACCACGCTCGATGGAAAGACATGGTAGATGAAATCGCGGAGGGTGAGCGCGGCCTTATCGATACCTGTATTCGTATTCGCTTCCGGAAGCGGCAGATGCATATTGACACCGGGCTGGAACAGGTTCACCAGCACCATGCCCAGCAACAGGCTCAGCAGCGATGCGCATAAGAACCAGAGCAGGGTTTTTCCGCCGATACGGCCCACCGATCGGATATCCCCCAACCGGGCCACACCCACCACAAGTGTGGTGAATACCAGTGGAGCCACAATCATTTTGATCAGCCGCAGAAACACATCGGCAAGCAGGATCAGCCATTCCAGTTTTTTGTCGCGGGCCTTCAGCAATTCAGCACGGCTTTTCTGCACCCACTGCCTGCGTCCGGCTAATTCACGGTATTCGCTACCCGAAGTATCGGTAAGCCTGCCCAGGGTGGCAGAAAGCCGGGTCAGGGAATCGTCCATCAGCTGCCAGCGGTTTGCCAGCGATGCATCTTCGGGATAAAGCAGCATGCTGTCAGCCAGCGTTTTTTTTGTAGCTATGAGTTTTGCCGAAAGGGCCGACAAGCTGCGAAATGCGGCGGTATCGGCGGGCGTCTCCGCCTTGCTCATTTTTTTCTGGAGCTCGGCCAGCAGGCGGTCTGCACCCGCAATTCGATGGTTATCATCACCCACATAGGCGTTGTTCAGCACAAAGCCGAGGGCAATACCGGCAATCAGCGCAATCGCGATGTAGGTGGTTAGTTTGCTTTTTTTTCGAGGCGTATGATCCATCGTATGCAAGGCTTGCAAGATACTTATTAAATGGCTGTTTATAGGTGGTTGTCCGCGCAAGGACCTTTTTGGGTTTTTATGCTTATTTTTCCGATTCATTACCGACCAAAACCAACTTAACATGAGTTTATTCCAAAAGAAATCGCTTTCCCACATCATGGCCCAGGCCGATGAGGGAAGCAGCGGGCTGAAGAAAACGCTGGGTGCAGGCAATCTGGTAGCCCTGGGCATCGGCGCAATTATCGGCGCCGGTCTGTTTGTACGAACGGCCGCAGCGGCAGGTCAGGCTGCTGGCCCCGGAGTCACCCTATCCTTCATTGTGGCCGCCATCGGCTGTGCCTTTGCCGGGCTCTGTTATGCCGAGTTCGCCTCCATGATTCCCATTGCGGGTTCGGCCTATGCCTATTCCTATGTGACCATGGGCGAGCTGATCGCCTGGATCATCGGCTGGGCGCTGATCATGGAATATGCCCTGGGCGCAGCAACGGTATCCATCGCCTGGAGCGAGTATCTGAACAAACTGCTGGGCGGGCAGATTCCGTATGAATGGTGCCATTCACCGTTTGAAAGTTATACCGACAGCGCAGGACTCCACCAGGGCATCATGAACGCTCCGGCACTCATCATCCTGCTTTTGCTCACCCTGTTACTCATCAAAGGAACCCAGGAATCGGCCATGGTGAATGCCGTCATCGTGTTCATCAAAGTAGCTATCGTGATCCTGTTCATCATCATCGGATGGCAGTTTATCCGCCCCGAAAACCATACACCCTACCTCATACCTGCAGGCACACCGGCAGTGACTGATGAGGCAGGCAAGGTCATAGCCGACTACAGTGGATGGAACAAACATGGCTGGGGCGGCATCCTCGGCGGTGCGGCCATTGTGTTTTTCGCCTTCATCGGCTTTGATGCTGTGAGTACTGCGGCTCAGGAAGCCAAAAATCCAAAGCGGGATATGCCCATCGGCATTCTGGGATCGCTGGTGGTCTGCACCATTCTTTATATCCTGTTTGGCCATGTACTTACCGGCGTAGCAAGCTGGAAAGATTTTGTGGATCCCGCAAAAGGCAAGGAAGCATCTGTGGCCTATGCCATTTCAACCTATATGCAGGGATACGGCTGGCTTGCAAAAGCGGTAACTGTGGCTATTCTTGCCGGCTTCAGCTCCGTGATCTTGGTGATGTTGATGGGACAGAGCCGGGTGTTCTATACCATGTCCACCGACGGACTTCTGCCCAAGGCCTTTTCGGTTCTGCATCCGCGCTACCGTACGCCCTATAAGTCGAACTGGATCCTGTTCGTATTCGTTGGACTGTTCTCCGCTTTCGTGCCCGGTCATGTGGCGGGAGACCTCACCAGTTTCGGAACGCTTTTCGCATTTGTATTGGTAAGCATCGGTGTCTGGATCCTGCGCGTAAAATCACCCGAAATGAAGCGGCCCTTCAAAACACCGATGGTGCCTGTGGTATGCAGCCTGGGTGCGTTGATTTGCCTGGCTATGATTGTGGGGCTGGATACGCAAACCCTCAAAGTGGCTTTTGGCTGGATGCTGGTTGGATTGCTCGTGTACTTCCTCTACAGCCGCCATCACAGCAAGCTGCGCAACCCTTCGGAGATTCTGCCCCATGCATCGGACTTCGAGAAACATTGATGAATTGATAACCCTGAATTGATTCAAGCCGCTGAATATACCAGCGGCTTTTTTTTGTGATACACTGAAAGTCATGGGAACTTTTTCCTGAATACTAAAGCAGGATCATCCGGATAGGAGAATGATGCCCTGAGAATAGTTGTGCTTCATAAACGGCATTGAACATTAAACCTCTCATTTATAGACCTGTATCCATAAGATACCCGGATTCCCCGGATCAAGAAGCGAGAGGAATAAAACGCGAAGAATAAAAGAAACCTGAATCCGCCAGGGAGCCTGCTTCCCGGAATCTCACCCTTATGCAAAATGAATCACCGTAGCGCCGTAACCATACAGGGGATCATAGGCATCGGAAAAAGTCTTTACCTCCTTACGATCGCGCAACAACTTGTGGATTTCCCCTTTCAGGCGACCCTTCCCCACACCATGGATCACGGTCAGGGTTGGCTGATAATGCACCACCGCAAGAGCATAAATCTTTTCGAAAGCCGCCAGCTGCAACGTCAATATTTCAAAGGCGGTAAGATGCGACCAGCTGTCGGTAAGCTTTTCAATGTGCAGATCAATCACCGAAACGGGATCACCCTGAAACCGGACGGCATCTTCCAGAGCATAAACAGGAACCTTCTTTTGCGGTGCAACAATAGATTCAGCAGTAACGTTGGCAGGAAGATCGGGATAGGCTTCAAACAAAAGGATATTGAAAAGGGCGCCGCCGGCAAACTTCATCTCCTCCATCCGGCGGAACAGCATTTTGGGCCGCATTCGCAATACGGTTTCATAATGATCGGGCTTCTTCGGATCAGGCGGTTGAAGACGGAAATCAACTATGAATTGTGGATTGTCGGCCGCTTCGGAGAAGGGGATATCGTGAAGATAGAAATCTGCATCGGGTGCCAACGCATGTTCAATCGGATACCCGCCGAGTTTCCCTCGCTGGCACTGATAGGTGAACGTGTATGAGTCTATAGTACGATTTACCAGATAAAGACGGAAACGATCCACAACCTCGTCTTCAAAAATATCCTTATCGTAAACAGGAACAAAGGAGAGATAGACGCCCGGGGAACCCGATTCCTTAACCGGCTGCTTTTCCGCTGGAAGCTGGTCGATATAGGTTTTCTTCTTTTCGGGTTCCCTCTTTGCGCTGAACATCCGGAAATAGGGAAAATCAATCTGGTCGTTGTACACCGGAAAACTAACTCCGCCCACATCAATCATCACCATCTGTTCGCTGATGATGTCCACTACCCGGCCCTCTTCGCCGGTATGCAGCACCAGTACCGTATCGCCGATTTCGTATTTCACCGCGAATGTTTTTAAGCCTTATTGCGCCAGACGGCTTTTACGGTACCCGTAGAGAAAATAGATGACCAGACCGAGACCGAGCCAGCCTGCGAACCAGAGCCAGTTGCTGAGCGACATGCCCGTAAGCAGATACAGGCAGGTGGCCACACCCAGCAGAGGCAGAAGTGAATAGTTGTTACGAAAAGCCAGTACCGACAAGACCAGCATCAGCAACCAGAATACAATCAGCGAAGCTTTGGCGGTTCGAGACTGGGCCGGATCATTGGCTGACACTAGTTGACGCGCAGCATCGATTTTCACTGCAAAAAATCCCGGCCCTTCCAGTGTTTTC
>CAZZLI010000066.1:0-15517 GCA_964655055.1 uncultured Ferruginibacter sp. | reverse complement strand
GATACGATATATCCGGTGAAAAGGCAGAGAAAAAAAGCGAAAAACAGCAAGGGAAAAATGAAGGGCGATTCAAAACTGACCTTGCGACTTCTGAAAAACAGAAAGAGCACAAACACCCCCCAGCAACAGGAAATTTCAAGCACGAAGGGAAGCAGTGCCTTTGAAAGGGCAGTATCACCCCAAACCGGCCTGATCAAGCCATTGATGAAGGCTTCAGGTAAATTCCTGATGAAAGAAACCGGTGTTGCCTCCAGCCGGTGTAAGTCAACCGTGGTGTTTGCCTTTTCCAGTGCCATGAAATCATGCTGCTTCTGTGTCGTGTATTGCAAAAAATCGGCCCGGGGATGGATATTCCGCGAAAAGAAAAAAACGGTAAATAATAAACAAAACGCCAAAAGCCCCCAACGCAATCCGCTTCCTTTTTTCACCGAAGCCACATACCAGGCAAAAAGTGCCGGTAACAATACCGCCACAACATAGTTGCGCAGAAAGAAAAGTACAGTCAGGAAAAACAGGATGAGAATAACATCAAGCCAGACTTTTCCCGTTTTCTTGCAGACACGGTTGAAGAGAAAACAGACAAATCCAATCAAGGCCAGTACCAATCCGTCCTTATGAATCAGACTGCCGAACAGCAGGGTGGACGGCAGCAGAAAAACAGGAAGCAAGAGCATACGGCGCCTTTCCGGAAAAGCCCCGCGAAACAACCGGTACAGGGCGATAAGCCCGAAGAAAACCAGCGTGTTGAACAGGACCACATTCACATAGTAGCGGCCGCCGCTGAAGATGTGCAGCACCGATACCGCCTTGACCATGGAATTGTTCTTGAGATCGTTCCAGAAAGAATCGTGGGTGGACAAGATTCCTCCATAGCCACGGGCATAGCCGCTCTGGAAAAGATTGAGCAGGTACTCATGGGGCGAAGTGGCCAGCAACCGGTATTCGACAAGGGCATCCTTATGATACCCCCAGGAATCGGCATTCTGCTGGAATTCATAGTAACGACCCATAACCATTCCAGCGGCAATCTTCAAAAACAACAAGGCAAGAAGAAGTTTCGGTGAAATGCCCGAAGCCCGCACGAATCGGCTGCGCAGAACGGCAACCACGGATAGCAGCAGGTATCCGGTAAAAATCAGGAGGTAGAGCAATCTTTTCCGTTTGCGTGGAAAGTTAAATAAAATAGGGCTTATGGAAATCGATGTAAGTTTACATCAGTGACGTGTTGGACATGGCAGACAAAAGAGAATCTTATAGCCGGCTCAGCGACAGTGAACTGCTGGATGAATATGCATCGGACCGCAACCCGGTATGGCTGGGAATTTTACTGGAGCGGTACACCCTGATGCTGCTGGGGGTTTGCATGAAATACCTGCGCGATCCTGAAGAAGCCAAAGACGCCGTACAGCAGGTATTCCTGAAAGTGATCGGCGAAGTCGGCAGGCAGCCTATCATTCATTTCAAAAGCTGGCTCTACCGGGTCACGGTCAACCATTGCCTGATCCTGCTTCGAAAGAAACCCCTGCACCGAACGGATATCGGATCGGTAGAGGTTGCCGCGGCGGAACCTGCCGATCTGGTAGCATTGCAGGAAGAGGAATTGCGCATCGAGCGGCTGAAAAACGCAATAGGCAATCTCAATACGGAGCAACGGCTATGCATCACCCTTTTCTATATGGAACGAAAAAGCTACCATGAAATTTCCGAACAAACCGGATATACCATGCTGGAGGTCAAGAGCCATATTCAAAACGGAAAACGTAACCTCAAAATACATCTGGGCGAGCCGGACCCTTCCTGAACGGGAATCCGGAAAAACTGTAAAATGAAACGCGAGAGAAAAAAGCTGTTCGGCATACGAACCACCCGCCTACCCGGCCAGGCACGGAAGCAACTCGATGACTACCGCAGGCGACTCACATCGGCCTCACCGGAGGAAGATCAATACGGTTCAACCGGGGATGATGCCTTCATGAAGGATGCTGCAGATGGAGTCGAAGCGCTGAACCGTTCGGTTAATCTGGACGAGTACCTGAGCCAGTTGAATGCCGAACTCGCCAGAAAAACGGGTAGAAAAACAGGGAAAACCAGAAGGCCTTTCAAAAGCATACTGAACCTTCCCCTGATCATCCTGATCATTTTGTTACTTCTTCTGCTGGCCTATTGGGTGGTTTTTACCGGAATCAAACCTTCAATCTAAGGGCAGGAATCAATGCGTTACCGTTAGCGTCACTGCCGGGGCAATGGTAAACTGCGCACCGGGATACACGGTTATACTCCGGAAGATGCCATTCACATCCAGCATTACGGATCCGCTTGCGTAGAACCAAGCTCCCGATAAAGTCAATAGAAGGAAAATCAGGATTAGAAAAAGTAACGCACTGTATTAACCATGTTAGAACCCAAAATCATTCAGCTCATTTCTTCAAGGCCAAACGCTGTCGGGCCGCTTCATAAAGAATGATGCCGTTGGCCACGGAAACATTGAGCGATTCGAAATTACCGGGCATCGGTATGGAAAAGGAAGCATCGCAGCGTTTAAGCACGGCACTCTGAATACCCTGCTCCTCGCCTCCCAGCACAACGGCTGAGGGGAGCGTGAGGTCGGTATCCATCAACCGCAAAGCAGCTTTCATCTCCGCAGCATATACGCTGATCCCATTCAACTTCAGGATATCGATGGCCTGGGTCAGGCTACCGACCCGGCAAACAGCCAGCAGTTCCAGAGCACCTGCCGAAGTGAGCACGGCATCTTCATTCAGCGCCCCTACCCCTTTTTCGGGAATTACCAACGCATGGGCGCCCATACCGTAAACACTGCGGGCGATGGCGCCGATGTTGCGGATATCGGTTATCCCGTCAAGCAGCACGAAAAGGGGTACCTCACCCCGTTCAACCACAAAGGAAATTACATCCTGCAGATCCAGGTACCGAATCCGGCCGATCAGGGCGATGCAGCCCTGATGGTTGGAAACATTGAAACTGTTGAGTTTTTCCTCAGGCACTTTATTGACCGGCACCCCTTTATCCGCAGCCAGCAACCTGATCTGTTCAGCGGGTTCTGCATGCAGGGTTGACTGCATGTAGATCCGGTCAAGCGGTTTTCCTTCCTGCAAGGCATTGAGAACCGCAGTACGACCGACAATCAGCATACTCTTTTTGGGCCGTTGCTGGGGCTTGCGAAAATTTTTCATAACCTGCGCACGAAGGCGTATTTGATCTGCAAAAAAAAACCATAAACTCCTGTTCGGGGCTTACGGTTTATATCGGGTTAACAAAAACGATTCGGCAATCGGAATTATTTGATTCCGAAGGCCTTCTTCACTTTCGCAACAAAATCGAGCTTTTCCCAGGTGAACAATTCCACCTTGACCTTCTTCACATTTCCGGAAGGATCTTTGAACTCCTTCACCACCTCCTGGTTCTTACGACCCATATGTCCGTATGCCGCGGTTTCGCTGTACATGGGCGTGCGCAGCTTCAGTCTTTTCTCAATGAAGTAAGGACGCATATCGAACAGGTCGGCCACAATGCGGGCGATTTGTCCGTCGGTGAAATCCACTTTGGAAGTGCCGTAGGTGTTCACATTGATAGAAGTAGGCTTGGCAACACCGATGGCATAGGAAACCTGCACCAGGATTTCGTCGGCCACGCCTGCCGCAACCAGGTTCTTGGCGATATGCCTTGTGGCATAAGCGGCACTGCGGTCCACTTTGCTGGGATCCTTACCGCTGAAAGCTCCGCCGCCATGGGCGCCTTTTCCGCCATAGGTATCCACGATGATCTTGCGTCCGGTAAGTCCGGTATCGCCGTGAGGTCCACCGATAACGAACTTGCCTGTGGGGTTGATGTGATAGGTGATATTGTTGTTGAACAGTTTCGCGTACTTCTTGTATTTGGCTTTTACCCGGGGAATGAGGATGTCGATCATATCCTTGCGGATCCTGGCCTGCATTTTCGCTTCAGTATCGAAATCGTCGTGCTGGGTTGAAACCACGATGGCGTCGATGCGGACGGGTTTATTGTTGTCATCGTATTCCAGTGTAACCTGGCTTTTGGCATCGGGACGCAGATATTTGATCTGCTTGTTTTCGCGGCGCAATGCGGCCAGTTCAATCAGGATCTTATGCGCCAGATCGAGGGCCAGCGGCATGTAATCGTCGGTTTCGTTGCTCGCATAGCCGAACATCATGCCCTGGTCGCCAGCGCCCTGGTCTTCCTTCTTCCTGCGCTCCACACCCTGGTTGATGTCGGATGATTGTTCATGGATAGCTGAAATGATACCGCAGGAGTTGGCTTCAAACATGTATTCGCTCTTGTTGTATCCGATCTTGCGAATGACATCGCGGGCGATCTGCTGCACATCGAGATAGGCGGAGCTTTTCACTTCTCCTGCAAGAACAACCTGGCCGGTAGTTACGAGGGTTTCACAGGCTACTTTGCTGGATGAATCGAAAGCCAGGAAATTATCGATCAAAGCATCGCTGATCTGATCGGCAATCTTGTCGGGATGTCCTTCGCTCACCGACTCGGAAGTAAAGAGATAAGGCATAGTATTTTTTTAGGCGGCAAAGATAAGGAGCCACAGGTGAACGAAATACAAGTACAGTGGGCCGGTCAGATTTTCGAATACACGATACGGAGACGGAGAGGGTATCGGGGATGATTGCCATTCCCGACCTTGATCCGCCCGTAACAGAGGCTGTTCCGGTACGGATAGCTGAAGCCGTTATAAACAAGATTATACGGAGCGGAAAGCCGGAAGGTATAATTGTAGGCTCCCCTTGTTACGATGTTCTGAACATAACGGGTGATGTTGAACGTATAATAATTAATGGTTGCGCCGGATTGCGGATCGACACGCTTTCGGAGGAACCCACCGAAATAACCGAAGTCGATACCTCCTGAGGGCAGAAAAGAAATGGGACTGTTAGGATCGTAGAAAGCACCGGGATTCAGATCGAAAAAGATGGTCTTGTACCGATTTGCAGAGAGTGGGGTATCGGCCAGATCGAGGTACAGGAATAACGGAGGATCCATCACCCGATCGATGGCATTGATAGCTGCATTGGATGAGGGCACCTGTTCGATGGTGAGTTCAGCACGATGAATGATGCGGTTACTCAGCAGGCCCAGAGCGGGAAGATTGAGCAGGGAATAAGTTCCCGGGGTGACCTGCAGATAAAGGGCATTCGCCTCAGGGGCCACGGTCATTTCAGCAGCAGCCCGGTCGCGCTCCAGATGAATAGCGTGTGCGGATGCGGTGGAATTCACCCCGTTGGAAAAATAAAAAGCCGAATAGGTGGTATCGATACGATTGAAGTTGCGACGCCGGAAATGCACTTCAAGCCTGGTTTTCCCGTCGGTGACATTGGAATACAGGATGCCGTTGCTGCGTGAATCGCGGTCGGTCTTGATGGCGAATCCTTTGATCTGCGCCTTGAAAAGGCTGTCGGAGCGGTAAATACCTGTTGAAGTCGACGAGGTATCTAGGTTGGAAACCAATGCGGATAAAAACGCGGAACTGAGCGGAATCCGCACCTGGAAATTGACTGAGTCCTTTTTACCCTGTGGAGCAGGCAAATAGGTATAGTTTTTCACCGAAGCCGGAATCACGGTCTGCTGTCCGATCAGCTGCCCGAGAGGCTGGTCGGGCATGAAATTGATGCGATAGGAGGAATCCTTGAAATTGCCGGTATTCTGGTTGAGCAGATAAACGCTGAACCGTTGCGGCGCCAGCGAATCGCCATAGATTCCTTTGACCTGTATGCACAACACCGCGGAATCGAAACCCACACCGGGCGTGATGGCCGGATCAATGGTGTCTTTCGCGCTTCCAAAGAAGTAAGGGAAAAAATTCGGCTTCAATTCTAGATAGAGATCGGAATGCGTGGTACCGAAAACGGGATCGTTGGAGATGCTTCCCAATAGGTGATTGTCGGTAGCCAGCAAGCGCGTGGAATCGGTAAACAGAAAATTCGTTCCTGAGGGATACAGCGTATCGGCAAATGTGGAAACATTATCCACGGCGGGAATCAGGTCGGAGCCCAATGTAGTCGTATCAATCTTGGTACAGCCTGATCCGAAAAAAACAAGGAGGCTGGAAAGGGCGATCAGCAGTGAACTGAACAGGAGGTTTCTCACAAGATGCTGTTTGGTGCTAGGACCGGGCTATTTGGCAAGCTCGGCATACAATTGCAGGTAATCGGTCAAATCACCCTCGGCATTATAGTGCAGGGTCTTCTTCCCCCGGACCTTTCCGAATTCTTCAGCCAGCTTTTTTTCCACTTTGGGCGCTCCGAAGGTGATCACATCGGCATAGCTTGCGCCGCCCCGGAACATGGCGGTATTGTTGTTGTCTTTGAACAGGTCGAGTTCCTTGCGGGTCACCTGTTCGTTGATGGCGATCAGTTTCTGAAAATCGGCACCCAGCTTTTCCTTGAAGGTATTCTGCCCAATCGTGTAAACCACTTTTGAATTGCTGAACACGGGCTCCCTGCGGTAGGCGGTTTTGATGAACATCGGAATCAGACCGGTCATCCAGCCGCTGCAATGGATCACATCGGGAGGCCAGCCGAATTTTTTCACCATTTCAAGTGCACCCTTGCAGAAAAGGGCGGTACGGATGCCGTTGTCGGCGTACCATTTGTCCTGCTCATCGGTAAAAACGGTCTTCCGCTTGAAATAATCCTCATTGTCGAGAAAATACACCTGCAAACGGGCATTGGGCAGGGAAGCCACCTTGATCATCAGGGGAAAATCATCTCCTCCGACCGAGACATTGATCCCCGAAAGACGGACCACCTCGTGCAACCTGTGGCGCCTTTCGTTGATGACTCCGAAACGGGGCATGATGCACCTGACCTCCATGCCGCTGTCGTTCGACTTCACCGCCAGCCGGTTGATGGTTTCGGCGAATTCGGTCAGCTCCACATAGGGCGACATCTCGTTGGCGATAAAGAGAATTCTTTTCTTGGTTGACATCAGGTGAGGGTTGTATCGTAGTCTTACCCGTTAAAAGGATTGCAAATGTACGATAATTTACTGATTGGATGTTTCCCCTAAATTTGAGGCTAAAGGCTTTAACAAATGATTATATTCAAATATACTGAAGACCTGCAGCGGTATCTTGAGAGTCCCGACCGGCAAAAACAGCTCCGCGGGTTCGCCCCTACCATGGGGGCCCTGCATGAGGGCCATATCTCCCTCATAGCGGCCTCCAGGTCGAAATGTGCCATCACCCTTTGCAGCATTTTTGTCAATCCCACCCAGTTCAACGACCCGGCCGATTTTGCCAAATATCCCGTTACGCTGGAGGCCGATATCGCCCTGCTGGAAAAGGCAGGTTGTGACATCCTTTTTCTGCCTGCAGTGGAGGAGATGTACCCCGAAGGCCTTCAGGCTTCGGAACACTATGCCATAGGCCGGCTCGAAGAACTTTACGACGGACTGCACCGTCCCGGACATTTTCAGGGCGTCTGCCAGATTGTCCACAAACTGTTGCTGGCCACCCGGCCTCATGTCCTGTTTCTCGGGCAGAAAGATTATCAGCAGTGCATGGTGATTGAAAGACTGATTCAACTCACAGGGCTTAATGTTATGATCGAAATCTGCCCCACCCTACGCGAAGAAAACGGGCTTGCCATGAGCAGCCGAAATACCCGGCTGAGCAGTGAGGAACGAAGTCTGGCTGCCCTCATTTCAACAACCCTTCGTTCGGTTGCAGAGCAGATCGGTCCGGGAAACACAGAACCACACAGAGCATGGGCCGCTGAACAACTTACCCGATCGGGATTCCGTGTCGATTATTTCGAAATCGCCGACGCACAAACACTTGAGCCCGTTCCGGTATGGGAGGGAACAAAACCCCTGGTGCTTCTGGTTGCGGCATTTTTGGGCGAGGTTCGCCTGATCGACAACTGGCCCGTTGCCGCCAAACATCCCTAAAGCGGAGTATCTTTACAAACGGGTAAAAATCCGAAACCTGAACCATGCGCTCCCAACTCCTCAAGATGCTCAAATACCTGGTGTTCCTTTCACTGGGACTCTTCCTGGTATGGTGGAGTATTCATAAGATGGATGATAAGAACTGGGAAGACTGCAAGGCATCACTGCGGGAAGCCCGGTACTGGCTTTTCCTTCCTGTGTTCGCCATTCTGGCCATTAGCCATGTCAGCCGGGCTATCCGCTGGAAAATGCTGATGAAACCCCTGGGCATGAACCCCGGACTAACCAACACCTTTTTCGCGGTAATGATCGGTTATCTGGCCAATCTGGCCATTCCCCGCCTCGGCGAAATTTTGAAATGCACCCTGCTCAGTAAGTATGAGAAAGCACCTGCGGACAAACTGGTAGGCACTATCGTAGTGGAACGGGCGGTGGATCTTGTATCGCTGGGCATCGTCTTTGTAATTGCCGTGGTCTCCCAGGCTTCCATCATCGGGGCCTATGCAAAGGAAACGGTGCAGAAATATTTTTTCACAGGCGATACGCAAACCGTGCTGATCAAAACCGCAATGGCAGCAGGTGCCTTTCTGCTGCTGCTGCTGGTCTGGAAATTTATCATCAACCGCTACGCACACATCAACCTGGTAGCCAAGGCCGGTAAATTGCTGAAAGGCATCACCGAAGGGCTGGCCAGCATCGCCACGCTCGAAAACAAATGGGCCTTCATCGGACACAGCGTGCTGATCTGGAGTTGTTACCTGATTGCCACCTATATCGGCTTCTACGCCATTGCTGAAACTTCTTTCCTGCCTTTCAAAGCGGCGTTTCCGGTACTGGCGTTCGGAAGCATCGGTATGATCATTACGCCCGGAGGGATAGGCACCTATCCCCTGCTGGTGATGGAAGTGATGCAACTCTACCATATCGAGCGGGGCCATGCCTTCGCCAATGGCAACCTGCAATGGCTGGCCCAGTCGCTGATCATCCTGATCGTGGGTTTCGTCTGCCTGATCCTGTTACCGGGTTATAACAACCGCAAAAAGCAAAACGGTACAACTGCAGCCGGATAAATTTAACATCAACAAGCAGGCCTTTGTCCGTATTTTGCCTGCATAACCGCAGGATTCTTCCGCATACACCCCGAGCGATTCATGAGCCTTTCCAAACGCCCGTTAAAAAAGAAGAAACAGCCTTCAGGTCCGGGTATGATTGCCCGCGACATCAGCTGGCTGGCCTTCAACGGAAGGGTATTGCAGGAAGCTGCGGATGAAAAAGTCCCCCTGCTGGAACGCATCCGTTTCCTGGCCATCTTCTCGAACAATGCCGATGAGTTTTTCCGGGTGCGCGTGGCCACGCTCAAGCGCATGATCCGGATGGGCAGCAAGGCCAACATGAACCTGGAAGTGTCGCCCAAACTCATCCTCGAAGAAATCCAGGAGCGGGTCATGGAACAACAGAAGGAGTTCGACCGCATCTGGAACGATATCCTGCGTGAATTGCGCAGGGAAAAAATTTACCTCACCAACGAAACCAAGCTCAACCGCGAACAGCAGAAATTCGTGGTACGCTATTTCAACGAAGAGGTACGCAGCAATATCGTGCCGCTGATGCTCGAGAACCTGCGGGCCTTCCCGAACCTGAACGACAAGAGCATCTATCTGGCCTGCAAACTTTCCCGCAAGGATAAGGGTATCGGCCACCGGTTCGCCCTGGTTTCAGTTCCCGCCCGAAGACTGCCGCGCTTTGTGCTCCTGCCCGGAAAGCCCGGCGAGCACCATATCATCCTTCTGGAAGACATCATCCGCTTCTGCCTGCCGCGGATCTTCTCATTCTTCGGATACGATACCTTCTCGGCGCATATCATCAAACTCACCCGCGATGCGGAAATCGATATCGACAACGATATCGAAACCTCACTGATCCAGAAAATCGAAAAAGGCATCAAGAACAGGAAGAAAGGCAAACCCGTGCGTTTCGTTTATGATAAAGATATTGACCCCAACCTGCTTACTTATTTGGTGCGGCAACTGGGTCTTTCCTATGCCGACAACATCATTGCCGGAGGACGTATCCACAACTTCAAGGACTTTATCAACTTCCCCGAATCGGTTTTCGCCCGGAAAAATCCGCGTAAGAAAGCGTTCATTCACCGCGAGTTGTATAATGTGAACCGTGTGAGCGACGTGGTGCTGAAAAACGACGTGATGCTCCACTTCCCCTACCATTCTTTTGACAGCGTGATTGATTTGTTGCGGGAAGCGGCCATCGACCCCGATGTGGTGCAGATCAAAATCACCTGCTACCGGCTTGCGGCCCGATCGCGTATCATCAACGCACTCACCAATGCCGTGCGCAACGGCAAGCAGGTAACCGTCATGCTCGAACTGAGGGCCCGATTCGACGAGGAGGCCAACCTGGAATGGAAGGAAGAACTGGAGGAAGCCGGCGTCAAAGTGCTTATCGGCATCCCCAACATGAAAGTGCATGCCAAACTATGTCTGATCAAGAAAGTGGTACGCGTCAACGACAAGAAGAAGACCCTGCAATACGGTTTTGTAAGCACCGGGAACCTCAATGAGCAGACCGCCCGAGTTTACGGCGACCATTGCCTGATGACGGCCAACCGCAACATCATGGCCGACATCAACCGGATCTTCTACTATCTTGAACAACCCAGGAACCGGCTGGCCTTCCTCCGCCGTTGTGATACGCTGATTGTAAGCCCGGCCCAGATGCGCAAGCAGATCATGCAGCTGATCCAAAAAGAAATCAGGCTGGCGCAGAACGGGAAGAAAGCGGCCATCACCCTGAAGGTGAATTCGCTCAGTGATACCCAGCTGATTGAAAAACTTTACGAGGCCGCCCGCGCGGGTGTGGAGCTGAAGATGGTCATTCGGGGTATCTGCTGCATCCGCACCGAAAATAAGAAGTTCAAAGCGCCGGTGCAGGCCATCAGCATCATCGACGAATACCTTGAACATGCGCGGGTGATGATCTTCCACAACGAAGGCAAGGAGAAGACCTTCATTTCCTCCGCCGACTGGATGACCCGCAATCTCGACTACCGCATTGAAGCCGCCTGCCCGGTTTATGAAAAATCCATCCGCGAAGAACTGCGCGAAATCATCAACATTCAGCTGGCCGACAATATCAAGGCACGTAAACTTGACAACCAGCTGCAGAACCTGCACATAAATCCGAGAAACACAAGGAAAGTCCGCTCACAGGTGGAAACCTACAATTATTTATTCCGCAAATTATCCACACACGAAGCTCCTAAGCGCTGACAGGAATCAGGTGTTGGCATCAGGCCTCTTTCGCCGTTGAAAAATTCAGTAACATTGCCTTTTGCGTGCCGAACACGCTGACCCTTCCACCCAACGCCCGAGACCTTGATTTTGGCAGCCATCGATATCGGAAGCAATGCAGCCCGCCTGCTGATCACTGAAGTGCTGACCGAAGCGGGACAGACACACTTCAACAAGCTCAACCTGATCCGCGTACCGCTGCGCCTCGGCTTCGATGTGTTTGACCAGGGCTTCATTTCCAAACCCCGCATGGGCATGATGCTGCAGACCATGAAGGCGTTCCGGCATCTATGCAACGCCTATTCCGTCGAGCATATCAAAGCCTGCGCCACCAGTGCCATGCGCGACGCCAGTAATGCAGCGGATATCGTCCGCAAGGTGAAACTCGAAACCGATATCAGCATCGAAATCATCAGCGGCGATGCCGAAGCCACATTGGTTTACGAAAACCATGTGGCGGAAAACATGAACAAGGAGCACGACTACCTCTACATTGATGTCGGGGGCGGCAGCACCGAAGTGTCCTTTTTCAGTAACGGCCGGCTCGTGTACAAGCAATCGTTCAACATCGGCACCATCCGTATGCTCAAGGGTCAGGTGGAAGAAGCCGACTGGGATCTGATGAAAGAATCGCTGCGCAACCAGCTTCGCGATGCCCATGAACCCATGGCCATCGGCAGCGGCGGCAATATCAACAAAGTGTTTTCGCTCAGCAAGAAAAAAGAAGGCAAGCCCCTGCATATCGACCTGCTGCGCGACTACCATAAAGAGCTGGGCAGCGTGAGCATCACGGAACGGATTGAGCGTTACAAACTGCGGGCCGACCGGGCTGATGTGATTGTTCCAGCCCTGCTGATTTATATCAATGCTATGCGCTGGGCCGGTGCCACGGAAATCTATGTACCCAAGATCGGGCTGGCCGACGGACTCATCCGCCACCTCTGGGACGAAATAGGTACTGTCAGCAATTGACCTGCGGCCGGGTTATTTTTTACCGGCAAAATCCCATACTCTCTGTTTTTTTGCGTTCTTTTACATCCGGTTTTGGAGGCAATGAATGCTCAAGCACCGAATCCCACCATCAACCTGAACCGCTATGGCACCTGAAAAAGAATACAAGAAGGTAACCACCAATACCCTGCTCAAAATGAAGCAGGCCGGCGAAAAGATCTCCATGATCACCGCCTACGATTATTCCTTTGCCAAGCTCTTCGACGCGGCGGGCATCGATGTGATCCTGGTGGGCGACAGCGCGAGCAATGTGATGGCCGGCCACACCACCACCCTGCCCATCACGCTCGATCAGATGATCTATCACGCACAAAGTGTGGTTCGGGCACGTGAACGGGCGCTGATTGTGGTGGACATTCCCTTCGGTTCCTACCAGTCGAATTCAGAAATCGCCCTGGCATCGGCCATTCGTATCATGAAGGAAAGCGGCGGCCATACCGTGAAACTCGAGGGTGGCGAAGAGGTCATTGATTCCGTGAAAAAAATCGTCAGCGCCGGCATTCCGGTTATGGGCCATCTGGGACTTACCCCGCAAAGCATCAACAAGTTCGGCACCTACGTGGTGCGGGCCACCGAAGAAGCCGAAGCGGAAAAACTGAAGAAAGACGCCCTACTGCTGCAGGAAGCCGGTTGCTGTTCCATTGTACTGGAAAAAATTCCTGCCGCACTGGCAAAAACTGTAAGCCAAAGCCTGGTCATACCCACCATCGGTATCGGCGCGGGACCCGACTGCGACGGACAGGTGCTGGTCATGCACGACATGCTGGGCATCAATACCGAATTCAAACCCCGGTTCCTGCGCCGTTATCTGAATCTCGACGAACAAATTACAACAGCAATCAAACGTTATATTGGCGATATAAAGAGCCAGGATTTCCCAAATGAGGGGGAATCTTATTGATGTATGAAAGTTTGGAGTGGGCCTTATATCGATGAGCTCTTCCAACAGAAAGCAGTACCCATTCCTGAATTATATTTGTCTCAAATAAAGTAAGGTCATGACCATCCGCAACGACTGGACTCTTGAAGAAATCAGCAATATTTATAACAGGCCCCTGCTCGACCTGATTTATGAGGCCGCGACTGTGCATCGCATGAACAAAGCCTATGCCGAGGTTCAGGTCAGCAGCCTGATTTCCATCAAAACAGGAGGCTGTCCCGAAGATTGCGCCTACTGCCCCCAGGCTGCCCGTTACCATACCGATGTGGAGGTAGAGCCCCTGATGAGTGTGGAGGCGGTAAAAGCGAGAGCCGAAGCGGCCAAAGCCAACGGGGCATCCCGCCTTTGCATGGGGGCCGCCTGGCGCGAGGTGCGCGACAACAGCCATTTCGACCGTGTGCTGGATATGGTAAGCGAAGTCAACGCCATGGGCATGGAAGTATGCTGCACCCTGGGCATGCTTACCTACGAGCAGGCCAACCGCCTCAAAGAAGCCGGGTGTTTCGCCTACAACCACAATATCGATACCAGCAGCGACCACTACGGCAACATCATCAGCACCCGAACCTTCGAGGACCGGATGAACACGCTGAACAATGTCCGCAAAGCCAAACTCAGTGTTTGCTGTGGCGGCATCGTGGGTCTGGGCGAAACCAATGAGGACCGCATGAAGATGCTCCATACCCTATCCACCCTTGAACAGCATCCCGATTCAGTGCCTATCAATGCGCTGGTGGCCGTTCCGGGAACACCGCTCGAAAACAACCAACGGGTAGGCATAGACGAAATGATCCGGATGATCGCCACGGCCCGGATCCTGATGCCCAAAACCGTGGTGCGCCTTTCAGCCGGACGAAACGAAATGACCGTGGCCGAACAAGCCCTTTGCTTCATGGCCGGCGCCAATTCCATCTTCGCCGGAGAAAAGTTATTGACCACACCCAACCCCGATTTCGACGCCGACAAGCATATGTTCGCCCTGCTGGGACTCACACCCCGCAAGGCATTCAAGGACCAGGCCGTTGCCGTAAACGCCTGCTGAACCCATGGACGCCCCGCTGACACCTTCATGTGAAAAGCCCATACCACTTGATCCTGCAAAAAATACAAATGCAGGAGAGATGCTCGATGCACTACTTCAGGAAAAAATTGATCAAAAAAAAGAAGCCGGCCTTTACCGGACCCTGATCACTCCCGAAGGCCGGATCGATTTCAGCAGTAACGATTATTTCGGCTTTTCGAAACATGAAGCACTGAGCAACCTTACTCATCCCGTCTTACCCTCCGGCGCCACCGGCTCGCGCAGCATCAGCGGCAATTCGCAACTGGCTGAAGAAACCGAAGACGCCATCGCCCGGTTCCACAACCGCGAAGCCGCATTGATTTTCAACAGCGGCTATATGGCCAATTGCGGGCTTTTCTCCTGCCTGGCCGACCGGGGCGATACCTATATCGCCGATGAACTGATTCATGCCAGCATCATCGACGGCATGCGGCTCAGCCATGCACAACGCCTGCGTTTCCGCCACAACGACACCGCGGACCTTGAACGGAAACTCCACAACACCCCCGGAAAAAAATTCATTGTGGTGGAATCCGTCTATTCCATGGACGGAGACACGGCACCGCTGGCCGAAATCATAAGGCTTTGCAAAAAATACCGGGCACTGCTCATTGTAGATGAAGCACACGGAACCGGTGTGTTCGGAGACAAGGGCGAAGGGCTTGTAGCGGCCCTCGGACTCGAAAACGAAGTCTATGCCTGCATCCACACCTTCGGAAAAGCCCTGGGATTACACGGAGCTGCTGTTACAGGAAGCCTGATTCTGAAACAATACCTCATCAACCATGCCCGCGCCTTCATTTATACCACGGCCTTGCCGCCCTATACCTACCGGCAGATTCAGGAGGCCTATCGCCTGATTCAAACCGCCGACCGCAAAGACTTGCATGCGCGCATCGCTTTTTTCCGGAACTGTACAACGTCTTTAAATCCTTGGCGGTTTCTTGACAGCCATACACCCATACAGGGCATCCTGCCAGCCGACATTCGCCAGACCCGTGAACTTGCCGAGCATCTACTGCAGCAGGGCTTTTTTGTGAAAGCCATTGTACCGCCAAGTGTACCGGCAGGTAAGGAAAGAATCAGGATCTGCCTGCACAGCTTCAACAGCAACGAGGAGATTGGCGCGCTGTTCCAGGCCATCAGGAATTTCAACGCCGGCTGATTTATCTTTACCGCAAAAAATCATGAGCTTTATTGTAGCCGGCATCCATACCGGAACCGGAAAAACCGTTTGTTCGGCCATCC
>CAZZLI010000065.1:0-15660 GCA_964655055.1 uncultured Ferruginibacter sp. | reverse complement strand
ATAGGGTACGGATTAAAAACGGGCCAGAGTTTCTACTCCGGCCCAATTTTTTTTAAGGAACCGAACGCAGCTTTTGTTGATTTTTCCCCCGTATCATTCCTCAATTTTTTTGAACAAATAGCCCTCACGGGAAAAATAAGTGAGCACCCGTGGCAGAGCAACCGATAATCGTTCCCAGGCCTTTTCGCTGTCATGAAACAACACGATGGAACCATCGCGGGAATGATCGAGCACATACCCCAAACAATGTTCCCCACGAAGCGACTCATCAAAATCGGCACTCAATACCGACCACATCACCATCGAATAACCCCGGGCCTTCAATTGCTTCCGTTGACCGGAACGAATACGGCCATAGGGTGGACGAAACAACTTGGATGGAATATGAAGGGAAGCCTGGTCAACATCCTGCATATAGTGTTCCGTGGATGTCTTGAATCCGTTGAGATGATGCTGCGTATGGTTGCCCACGGCATGACCGGCATCAACAATACGGCGGAACAATTCCGGATACCGCTCCACATTGGCGCCTACGCAAAAAAATGTGGCCTGCGCCCCGTGCATAGCCAGTTGATCCAGTACAAAGGAGGTTGCCCGGGGATGCGGACCGTCATCAAAAGTCAAATAGATTGTTTTTTCGCCAGAAGGCATGCTCCAGCGGGCACCGGGATAGAGCCATTTCAACCAGAAAGGCGTGCGGGCCAGATAATGCATAACGCAAAGTAAACGCATTGGAATCAGTTGTGAGGCAGCGGCACCGACTGTATCTTTGTTGCCTGACCTGCCAATCGGGCCCCAACCACCTGCAACAATATGCCGGTCAGACAACCAGCTTATGAAAGTTCGCGTACGATTCGCCCCCAGCCCCACCGGAGGCCTGCACCTGGGCGGAGTGAGAACGGTCCTCTATAATTACCTCTTCGCCCGCCAGCACGGAGGTACCTTCATCGTGCGTATTGAAGATACCGACCAGCAACGATTTGTTCCCGGCGCCGAAGCCTACATTTTCGATTGCTTGAAATGGTGCGGACTCGAGCCCGATGAAAGCGTGCTGCACGGAGGACCCCATGCCCCCTACCGCCAGAGCGAGCGCAAAGAACTTTACCGCACCTATGCCGAACAACTGGTGGAAAACGGACATGCCTATTACGCTTTCGATACGCCCGATGAACTGGAGCAGATGCGCGAGCGCAGAAAAGCCTCGGGAAGCAACAGCCTGCAGTACGATCATGGCATCCGGATGAGCATGAACAACTCACTGCGGTTGTTACCCGAAGAAACAAAGGCATTGTTGGAAAAAGGAACGCCGCATGTCATACGACTTCATGTACCGCCCAACGAAACAATTGCATTCACCGACCTGATCCGGGGCGAAATAGAATTCGATACCAACAGCCTGGACGATAAGGTATTGCTGAAAGCCGACGGCATGCCCACCTATCATCTTGCCGTTGTGGTTGACGACCACCTGATGAAGATCACCCATGCGTTCCGCGGCGAAGAATGGCTGCCCAGCGCTCCGGCACATATCCTGCTCTGGAAACATCTTTTCGGGCTGGATGCCATGCCGCAGTGGGCGCATCTGCCCCTGATCCTGAAACCCGATGGTCATGGTAAGCTGAGCAAACGCGACGGTGAACGACTGGGTTTTCCGGTATATGCCATGAACTGGACCGATCCGGCAACCCATTCCACATCGGGCGGTTTCCGCGAAATGGGTTTTTTACCGGAAGCCTTCATCAATATGCTGGCACTGCTGGGCTGGAACGATGGCAGCGGAACGGAGATCTTCAGCAAAGAGGAGCTCGTTGAAAAATTCAGCATCAGCCGCATCCATAAAGCCGGAGCGAAATTCGATTTTGAAAAAGCCCGCTGGTTCAACCAGGAATGGATCAAAAGAAGCGACACGGGCTATCTCAGCGAACTGGTAAAACCCCTGCTCAAGGCAGCCGGAATTACAGTTCAGGATGAACAACTGCTTCATAAAGCGATTAGCGCGGTAAAGGAACGCTGCACCCTGCTTACCGATTTCGTGGTGCAGAGCCGCTTTTATTTTGAAGCCCCGCTGCAGCCCGAGCTGGATGTGGTTGCTCCCAAATGGAATACGGAAAAGCAGGCTTTTTTTGATGAGCTGCTCATCGCACTCAACAACGAAAGCAACTGGTACGCTCCGGCGCTGGAAACCCTGTTCAAGGAAAAGGCGGAAGCGAAAAAACTCAAAGCCGGTGAGTTGATGCTTCCCCTGCGCATCATGCTGGTTGGGGGAAAATTCGGACCAGGTGTTTTTGAAATCGCCGAAGCCATCGGCAAAGGGCAAACCACTTCGCGAATTGAACATATGCTATCTTTACTCAAGCAAACATCAAGCTAAGCGCCCATGAGCAGACCTATACGGGTACTGGTTGCCAAAATCGGCCTCGACGGACACGACCGCGGCGCCAAAGTGATTGCCACGGCCCTGCGCGACGCCGGTATGGAAGTCATTTATACCGGCCTGCGACAAACCCCCGAAATGGTGGTGAATACCGCCTTGCAGGAAGATGTGGACGCTATCGGGGTAAGCATCCTGAGCGGAGCCCACAATACTGTTTTTCCGAAAGTTATTGCGCTGATGAAAGAGAAGCAGCTGAACGATGTACTGCTCACCGGAGGCGGTATCATTCCCGAAGACGATATGGAGAAACTGCACCAACTAGGTGTAGGACGCCTGTTCGCACCCGGCACCCCTACCGGCGACATCGCCCAGTATATCCGCGACTGGGTAGCCGCCCATCGAAATTTCTGATCTGCCTTCCCGGACTTTCAACATCAATACATACACGAAAAACAGCAGTACCGATATGGCCTACAACTCCCTGCTTACCGAACTGAACGAAGGTATCCTCACCGTAACCATCAACCGCCCCGAAAAAATGAACGCCCTCAACCGCGAGGTGTTCAACGATCTTGATGCGGTGATGGATGAAATTACCGCATCCCCCGATATCCATTCAGCCATCATCACCGGAGCAGGGGCCAAGGCCTTTGTTGCCGGAGCCGATATAGCAGAACTCACCATCCTCAGCCGGGAACAGGCCATGACACTGTCCAAACGCGGCCAGGATGTGTTCCTGAAAATCGAGCAGTCGCGCAAGCCTGTGGTGGCCGCAGTGAACGGATTCGCTTTGGGTGGCGGCTGCGAACTCGCCATGGCCTGTCATTTCCGCATCGCATCGGAGTCGGCACGCTTCGGGCAGCCCGAAGTCAATCTGGGACTGATTCCCGGATACGGAGCTACACAGCGCCTGGTGCAACTGCTGGGAAAAGGCCGTGCGATTGAACTGCTGATTACCGGCAACCTGATTGATGCCGCCACCGCCCTGCAATACGGACTGGTCAACCATGTTATACCCGCCGAGCAACTGATGGAAAAAACCAGAAGCATCCTGCTCACCTCGGGCAGCAAGGCTCCGCTTGCCGTTGGGGCTTGCATTGAAGCGGCCAACCTTGCCGAACACCAGTTGCTGGAACAGGGCTACCGTAAGGAAGTGGAACTGTTCGGCCAATGCTTTGATACCGCCGATATGAAAGAAGGCACATCGGCTTTCCTCGAAAAAAGAAAAGCGGTATTCCAGGGAAAATAAAATTAGACTGGAAATTAACTTGCCTCAGCCCTGAAGTTGGCGCTGCTTGTCGGCCAGAATCTTGTCGCGGTATTTCTTTGCCACCAGCAGCATACCGAAACTCTCCCCATCGTATTTATCCAGATGCTTGTGATGCATCTTATGTGCCCAGCGGATGGTACGGATGTAGGTGTTGTTGCTGCGTGTGAACCAGCGGATCCGCTGATGGATGATCACTTCATGTACCACAAAATAGGCGAAGCCGTACAAGGCAATACCGAATCCGATGGCCGCCACTGCATAGTATTGATGGGAAAGGCCCAGCATGATGCAGAGCCAGCTGGGAATGGCGAAAATCAGGAAGAAGGCATCGTTCTTCTCAAAAAAACCGGGCCCCTTCTGATGATGATCCTTGTGCAGGACCCAGAGGAACCCGTGCATCACATAGCGGTGCGTGAGCCAGGTGATGCCTTCCATGGCAATGAAGGTGAGCAGGGTGATCAGCAGAAAAACAAATCCGTTCATGGTTCAGCGGTTCAGGAGCAGTTGGATCAGGAGGAAGAACATAGCCTGAATAAGTAACAAATGTACCGCGAATTTGTTGTGCCGGGCCATACCGGAAAACCGGAACACTACAAGCATCAGGGCGCTCAGCATGAACCAGCATCCGTAATTGAAGGAGGGGATTGAACCATCGCCCAGCCAGTTCCAGAATCCGAGCCGGATGGCGGCGGGTTCCATCAGCCAGTCGAATGCCGTGGCCAATAACGCACCATCAATGATGAAGGAGAGCGTCCGGAGTTTCTTTATGGTTTCGGGAGCGGTCTCCGCAGCCTTTCCGGTTATCATCCTGTTCATGGTCTCCATGCTGACACCGCAGCAGTAGACGATGATGAACCAATTGATCCCGATGATCAGGGGCACCTGCATCCATTGGGGACCGAGTGCCGGGCCGTAACGGTATTCGCCAAACAGCAATCCGGTATTCACGCCGATGATTTCTGCAAGCAGACCGGCGCAGATGCAGATGCCCATGAAAAAATAAAAGGTCCTGTCTTTCCGCGGATGGGTCCACACAATAAGTGAAAGGCAGAGCAGCATATTCAAAGGCGTAAGCCTAACAAACAGATTGCGGTCCGCCCAAAGAATGCCGCAGTGGCCAATCAGGTGGAAGATGAGGGCGACGCCTGTAGCGATCTGGTTTCTTGAAATACGGGCGGGATCAGGGAGTTTGACCATGGAAGAACCGGGATTTTCGAGCAGCCACAAGCTGTCCGATGATGGCAGCGCTTTTCAAACAGAGCGGAATACCACCGCCGGGATGAACACTGCCACCGCAAAAATACAGATTGCCGATGGACCCGGTGAAGTTGGCATGCCGCAGAAAAGCCGCCATCCTGCTGTTGGAACTGGTGCCGTAGAGCGAGCCCATGTAGGAACTTGTCTGCTGCTCGATCAGTGGGGGAGTGAGGATGCGCTCGGTTTCAATATGCGGTTCCACAGGTTCACCCAGCCGTTCTTCGAGCTTGCGCAACACCGACTTCCGCAGTCCGGCAAGCAGTTGCTCCCAATCCTGACCCGTGTGCGCGGGCGCATTCACCATTACAAACCAGTTCTCCTTTCCCGGAGGGGCCTGACCGGCTTCCATCTTCGAGGTGATGTTCACATAAACGGTGGGATCGTCAGTAATGCCCCCCTTGCGGAAAATATGGTTGAACTCGTTGCGGTAGTCGTTGCTGAAAAAGATGTTGTGCAAATGCAGGTTGCTGAAAGCCCGGCCGATGCCCCAGTAAAAAATGACAGCACTGCTGCTGCGCTCCTGACGCAGCACTTTTTTAGCTTTTACCGCATCACCCAGCAAGTGCTTGTAGGTGAAGTACACATCGGCATTGCTCACCACGATACCGGAAGGGTGCTCTTTATCGTTTACCACGACGCCGCATACGCGCCTGTTGCGCTGAAGGATCTGCTGCACCGGTGTATTGAAACAGAAGCGTACGCCTTTCTTCAGGGCAAGTTGATAGAGTGCATTGGTGATGCTGATCATTCCGCCGTAGGGATAAAAAGTACCCTGGTTCTGTTCGAGGTGGGGAATCAGGCTCAGCATGGCAGGCGCCTGATAGGGATTGCTGCCGTTGTAGGTGGCATAGCGGTTGAAGAGCTGGGTGGTTTCAGCCGCCTTGAAACAGCGGGCATTATGCCGGTGCAGGGTGGAGAACAGATAGCTGTACCGCAGGCTTGCGATGGCTTTGAGCACCCGGGGATGTAACCAGGTACCGCTGCGATGCAGGGAATGATTCAGAAAGATGGTACCTATATTGTCATAAAGCACTTCGGCGTTTTTAAGGTAACGCAGTACGGCCTGTTCGTCTTCACCGAACTGTGTGCTGAGTTCGGCGGCGAACTTTGCAGCATCGCTGTATGCGTCCACCCTCTTTCCGCCCGGATAAAAATACCGGCAGGCGATATCCACTTCGGTATAGGAAAAATAATCGCCGATGGGCTCACCGGCCAGTGCAAACAGTTCCTCGACATTGGCAGGTTGTGTGAACAGCGAAGGGCCGGCATCGAAGCAGTAACCGTTTTGTTCAAAGGCATGAAGTTTCCCTCCGGGGAAGCTGTTTCTTTCGTACACGGTAACCTCAAATCCCTGAACGGCCAGGCGAATGGCCGACGCCATGCCGGCTACGCCGCTGCCGATAACTGTTGCTGAGGGATGGGTGGTCATTCTTTGTGGAGGAATCGAACGATTTGAATTTTTTCCGCTCAAATTCGTTTTGCAAATCTATAACTTCCTGAACGGGTCTATGCCGGAGTTCTTAAGGAGGCTATTTCACGAAAAGCAGCAAAGAAAGGCTAAGGCAAAGCGCTTCTTCATAGTCCACATTCAATCATAACCCTCACAGTTCAGACAGAGAAAAGCTTCAGGGCTTGACACCGGATGTCTTTTTTGGGGAATTCCTACCCCACTTTACCGCATCTTGTAAATCCTATAATTCTGTAAATCCTGATTCAGAAAATAACTTCCGCAACACAACATCCTACTCCGCTGATTTTCCTTCCAGCAGATACCGCTCAAGACGGGGAAAAGCGATTTTAAACCAGGCGGTATAATGGTCAGGATAATCTGACAAAGAGCGGCGGACTTCTTCCATGCTTTTGTAACAGTAATCACCCACCTCCTCGGGATCGGGCTGTACCTTACCGGAATAGGTGCCGATCAGCACATGATCGAATTCATGTTCGGTAAGTCCGTTGCCCATATCGGCGCGGTAGGTGAACTGAAAGGCCTTGTGCAAGGGCGTGCTAAATCCCATTTCTTCCTGCAGGCGTTTTTCGGCGGCAGCTATCAGATCCTGACCGGGGGCGGGATGGCTGCAACAGGCGTTGGACCACAATCCCCCGCTATGGTACTTGCCGGCCGCCCGTTGCTGCAGCAGCATTTCTCCTTTTTTGTTGAAGATGAATACGCTGAACGCGCGATGCAAACACCCGGAGCTATGGGCCTGCAGCTTGTCCATAGCACCCAAGGCAACATCCTGCTCGTCAACCAGAATCACTAGCATGCTGCGGTAACGTTAAAGGATGTTGAGCTGGCTTCTTACACCGGCTTTGGCAACAATGATCACCTTACCGTAGTTGGGAATGCGGATACGCCGGTCGAGGATCTGCCGGGCAGTGGTGTTACGGATTTTCCGGAACAGGCTCAGATAATATTTGTAAGCGACATATACACCGAAGCGGGCTTTCACGGGGAGCTGGACAATTCCTTTGTAAGCATCACGGAAATCGGCGGCAATGTCGTCCTCGATCTGCCGCTTCATTTCGGGCGTGAAGTTGGTGAAATCGACTCCGGGAAAATACGTGCGGCTCAATTGCTCATAATCGGCCTTGACATCACGCAGGAAATTCACTTTCTGGAAAGCGGCCCCCAGTGATTGCGCGGCGGGTTTGAGCTGCTCGTACTTCGACCGGTTGCCGTCACAAAAAACGGAAAGGCACATGAGTCCCACCACCTCGGCACTGCCATAGATGTATTCGTGGTAACCCCCGGTATCGTACTGCACCTGCTGCAGATCCATCTCCATGCTGTGAAAAAACGATTCGATCAGGTCGTGGGGAATATTGTATTCATTGACTGTGATCTGGAAACTGTGGAGGATTGGATTCAGGCTGATGCCCCGGCGGATGGCGTCATAGGTTTCCTGCTTGAACTCGGCCAGCAGTGCGGCTTTATCGAATTCATGGAAGGTATCCACGATTTCGTCGGCAAACCGTACAAAGCCGTAAATATTGAAGATCGGCGTACGCAAACTCCGGTGCAGCAGCTTGATGGCACTGCTGAACGAAGTACTGTACTTGAGTGTGGTTGCCTTGCTGCAATCCTGACACAATTCGTAATACAAACTAAGCATCCTGATTCTGATTAAAGCCAGGCTTAACGCCGCATGCAGTAAAAATAAGCGTTAAAAATAAATTAACGGGATATGTCCCGTTTTTCCGGGTTGTTCAACCGCCGAGTTGATTGCCCACCACCCGGGCCACCACTTCGCCGCTGATCAGGCTGGGTGGTACTCCTGGACCGGGAACTGTCAGCTGTCCGGTATAAAACAGGTTGCTGACTTTTTTGCTTTTCAATGAGGGTTTCAGCATTGCGGTTTGCATCAGGGTATTGGCCAGACCGTAGGCATTGCCGCGGAAGGCATTGTAATCGCGCTGGAAATCGGACACGGCATAACTTTTTCGGCAGATGATATGTTCGCGGACCGATTGACCGATGCGCTGCTCGAAGCGTGCAAGCATGCGGTTGAAATAGGTATCGCGCAACGCCTCATCATCGCCCTGCAGGCCGGCCGCCACGGGAATCAGAAAAAAAAGATTTTCATGTCCGGCCGGTGCCACCGTTTCATCCGATACCGAAGGCGCACTCACATAAAAAAGCGGATTGGTGGGCCATTGCGGGTTGCTGTAGATTTCCTTTCCATGCACATCGAAGGGCACATCAAAAAACAGGGTATGGTGACCGACTCCCTGCAGTTTCTTTTTCAGGCCTACATAATAGAGCAGGCAGCTTGGTGCCATCACCCGTTTGTTCCAGTACGCCGCATCATAACTCTGCAGGTCCGGAGGCAAGAGCCGGGTTTCCACAAAATGATAATCGGCGCCGGCAACCACGGCATCGGCGGCAAGTGATTTGCTGGCTCCATCCTTCCGGACAAAACGCACTCCGGTGGCCTGGGTACCCGAAGTGGTGATTTCCTGCACATCCGCATTGAAGATGAATTCTACACCCTGCTCAACCGCAACACGGTGCATGGCATCCACAATGCTGTACATGCCTTTGTGTGGATACCAGGTGCCGAGTTTGATATCGGCGTAATTCATGAGGCTGTAGAGCGCGGGAATATGTTCGGGCAAGGCTCCCAGAAAAAGCACCGGAAATTCCAGCAGTTGCCGCAGGCGAGCATCCTTGAAATAACGGGCAACATGTTTTTTGATGGATGTGAACACATCAAGCCGGAAAACCCCTTTGAGCAGTTCGACATCGGCAAACTCCAGCAACGACATGCCGGGCTTGAACACCAGCTTATTGATGCCCACGCGGTATTTGTAAGCGGCTTCCTCCATGAAACGGTCGAGTGCATGCGCACCCCCGGGTTCAGTTTTCTCGAACAAATCGCGCAATCCCGCATAATCGGCGGGAATATCCATCAATCCCCCGGGCCAGTAAACCCGGTAGGAAGGATCGAGGCGCTGGAGTTGATAATAATCGGAAACTTTTTTACCGAAGCAATTGAAATACCGCTCAAACACATCAGGCATCCAGTACCAGCTGGGTCCCATGTCGAAGGTGAAGCCGTCCATCTTCAGTTGCCGGGCGCGGCCTCCGGGACCATCATGTTTTTCCAGCACCGTTACCCGGTATCCGGCTTTGGCCAGAAAGGAGGCAGCCGACATACCGGAAAAGCCACTGCCGATAACAACGATTTTTTTCACAGCGGTAAAACTACAACAACGAAGATGAAAACAGGGAAGGGTAAGGATCAGAAACGGGTCAGTTGCTCTTTCAGCAGTTTCCGGGCAAAGTGGATGCGGCTTTTGATGGTGCCCAGAGGCTCATTGAGCATTTCGGCGATCTCATGGTACTTGTATCCTTCAAAATAGAGCATGAACGGATTGCTGAAAATGAGCGGAAGGCTTTGTATGGCTTTGACGATATCTTTCATTTTAAGGTTGGCCTCGGCCTTGTTGCTGCTGAACTTCTGGTTGTAGTCGAGCAGAAACTCCTGGGGCGTGCTGTCGAGTACGGTTTTCTGCTTGCTCTTGCGGCGGTAATTGTTGATGAAAATGTTCCGCATAATGGTATACAACCAGGCCTTGATGTTGGTACCTACATTGTACTTCTCCTTGTTGGCAAGGGCGCGGTACATGGTTTCCTGCAAGAGGTCCTTGGCTACTTCATTGTCGCGGGTGAGCGTGATGGCAAAGGGCTTCAGGAAATCGGCGTTACGCAGCAGGAGTTGGTTGAATTCGGCAGCAGACATTTTGTTTAGCTTTTAGTCGTTCAAAACTAAACAGTAAGGTTGGTACAAAAAAATAATTCTGTTTATTTTTTTAAAAGAAATGTTAAACATTATTTCAGGGGCCAAATTCGCGGAAGCGTTGGATAGAGAGTCTGTTTGTGTGGGTAGAAGGGAATAAAGTCAATGATTTACAATGACTTATGTATAAAAATGAGGGAATCAGGATTGACCGTGAAGCCCGGCTACAAAATCCATCATTTCGGAGAGGGTCTTCTTGAGGCTGATGCCCTGAGGCACTTTCTTCTCGTAGGGGCGGGTGAGATTTCCTGAAATGACAATCTGGGATTGTGGGAAGGTATGGCTGACTTGTTGGATGAATTTATCGAAATTGAAATGGGCCCCCATGGCGGTCAGGTGGGTATAGATATAATCGGGGGTTTTGATTTTGGCCACAAACGAAACATCCTTGATGGGAATGTTGGCCCCCAGATAGAAAACCTGAATACCCCGGTTGCGGAAGATGAAGTACATGAACAGCAGTCCCAGTTCATGATATTCCCCTTCGGGTAAGAACATCAGGATTTTCTTATTGACCCTGAACGTTGGGTTGCAGGACTCGATACCCACCATCAGTTTTTGACGGATGATATTGGTAACCAGATGCTCCTGTGCGGGATTGATGTGATTGGTCAGCCAGAGAATACCGGTACGCTCCAGGAAAGGAAAGATGATTTGTGCGATGGTGCGCTCGATACCGCGGGCCTTGATATGCTTGTTGAGCAACAACTCGAAGCGGTCGATATCGAGCTCGATCATGGATTCGATGAGTTCGTTGACCATGCGTTCCTGCTGGGCTTCAGCAGAGGAAAGCAGCATGACCTTGTCCTTCATCTCGTTATCGTTCATCTTGTCGATGTGCGAAATCTTAAAGCCGTATTTGTTGAGCAGGGCAATGTTCAGCACTTTCTTGAGATCGTCGTTGCTGTAGTAACGGATGTTGGTATCGGTGCGGTTGGGCTTCAGGAAATGATAGCGCTGTTCCCAAATCCGGATGGTATGGGCCTTGATGCCCGAGAGGTTCTCCAGATCTTTGATGGTAAAGGCGTTCATTTTGCCGGTTTATCCTAATTACAATTCAGGATTGAATTTGTTTGCCCGAAACGCTTGAACTTCAAAACGGGCAAAAAATACCGGTATTGTTTAGGGAAAACGAACGAACTAAGACTTAAGCCTGTACATAAATTGCTGCCGGATCGCCGCGGTACAGATGCCGGTACCAGCATTCCAAACTGAAAAGGGTCCAGAGCATCTTAGCCCTTTTTTCGGCGGGGAAGGCGGTGGGTTGATGCAGCAGCTTGTCGACAAAGCCCGGTCGCAAATAATTGTGATGCAGGGCGTTGGTATCGGTGAGGTAATCGGCTATTGGTTGGCTTAGCTGCCCGTTGACCCAGTTCTTAAGCGGAATTTCAAAGCCCCGCTTGGGCTGATCAATCAGGGCCGGGGGAAGATACCGGGCAGCCAGTTTGCGCAGCATGAACTTGGTCGTGGCACCTCGCACCTTATACCGGTCATTGATCCCCGGAACATATTCCAGCAGTTCGCGGCAGAGGAATGGGCTGCGGCCTTCCAGCGAATGGGCCATGGTGGCGATGTCCATCTTCACCAGCAGGTCGTTGAACAGGTTGATCTTGAAATCCAGCGCCATGATTTTTTGCAGACCCGAAAACCCGGAACGGGCAATCGCTTCCACTTCAGCATCAATATCGGGCATGTAGGACGATTCATGTTGAAGAAAAAATTCGGTGTACCCTTCGAAGATGTCCACGCCGGCGGAGAGATATAGCCCGCTGCCCGATTGCGCAGCCAGTGCGGCAAGGCGGGTGACATGCGCGTAGCGGTTCTTTTTATTATGTGCGACAGGCAGTTTACGGTGCAGCCAGGCCGCGGCATTCCGCACCGAAGCGGAACTGCGGAAAAAATCGTAACGCGAAAACGGTACATAACGCCGGTAACCACCGAAGAGCTCATCGGCGCCGTCGCCGTTTAGCACCACGGTGAGATGCTTCCGGGCCTCACGGCTTACATAATAGGAAGGAATGCAGGAACTGTCGAAAAAAGGTTCGCCGAACCGGCAGAGGATATTGACCACTTCATCGGCCAGTTTGTCAAATGAAATGCGGATCTCCGTATGGGTAGTGCCGTATTTTTCGGCAACAAGACGGGCCAGCGGCGCCTCGTCGTATTCGCCTTCAAAGGAAACGGTGAAGGTCTTGAGCCCTGACCTGCAGGCCGATGCCACGGCAGTCACCAATCCGCTGTCAATTCCCCCACTGAGAAAGCAGCCCACTTCCAGATCGGATGAAAGCAACCTGCGCTTCACTGCGGTATGCAGCAAGGTATCCACCTTTTCGAGTGATTGCTCAAAGCTATCGTGCAGCCTGTTCCGGTAGTAATCATTGATGTTCCACCAGATTTCAGTCTTAAGCTGAAGGGTACGGCAGTCTACCAGCAGATAAGCGCCTGCAGCAAGTTCCTTCACATCGTGATAGGGTGTGGCGTTACCGAAGCAGGATCCCAGTCGGAGGTACTGCATCAAGGCATGGTCATTTTTCTGCAGGGGGAGCAGACTGCGCAACACATTCAGTTCGCTGGCGAAAACCAGTTTCTGTCCGTTGTAAAAATAATAGAGCGGCTTTTTGCCCGCCCGGTCGCGCGCGATGAAGAGTTTTTTTTCGGTGCGGTCGTACAGCGCGAAAGCAAACATCCCGTCGAGAAACTGCAAAAACCCTGTGCCGTATTTCTCATAAAGCAGCAGCAGGGTTTCGGTATCGGAATGGGTTGTACCGTTCAGCTGATGCGCTTCGCGGATTTCGGCATGGTTGTATATCTCGCCGTTGAAGATGATGGTATAACGGTCGCGCAGATGCATGGGCTGTTTGCCACCGCTGATATCAAGAATGGAAAGCCGGAGGTGAAATAAATCGACATTGTCGATGGAGCAGCCGTTCTGTTCGTCGGGGCCCCGGTGGTGCATCAGCCGGTCGATCTGCGCATAGGGTAACTTGAAATCGACCGCACCGGAAATGCCGCACATACGCAACGCGTTTATACCGGCAAATTAACGTGAACTCCTGTAAAGACAATCCATTAATTGGGATAAATTTGTTTGCACGCAGGCGAACAAATCCCGGCGTCACTCCGAATGAGTCCTGCGGATATTTTCCTGTTCCCCATTTATGTCGGCCTCTTCTTCCTGATCGTACATCTGCGGGCAAGACGCTACAGCGATCCGCTGCTTCGCCGCTACCTCTACCGCGGCTTCTGGGTGAAAATCCTGTCCTGTATCGCTTTTATCCTGTTCAATTACTACATCTCCATCGGCGACTCGCTGCTGCTGTATTACAACGAAGGCATCAACATGGCCCGGCTGATGACTAAGGATCCTTCGAATTTCCGCCTGCTGGTTACACCCGGCACCGACTTCGATGAACAATTGCTCGACAATTACCTCAACCGCGGCTATTTCGCCAACGAAGGGAATTATTTCATCGCCAAACTGGTAGCGGTATTCTCCTTTTTCTGCTTCCGCTCCTACAGTGTGATCAACCTGTTTTTCGCCATGACCGCTTTCTTTGGTATCTGGAGGTTATTCCGCTTCTTCTATGCACTTTATCCGCATCTGCATAAAACGCTGGCCCTGGCCATTCTTTTTCTTCCCACCTTCCTGTTCTGGACTTCTGGCATTCTGAAAGACCCGATCTGTGCGGGAATGATGGGGCTGCTTTCCTATTCGCTTTACCGCCTCATCATCGAAAGAAAAAGGGCAGCAATACAGATTCCGATTGCCCTGTTGAGCAGTGTCATCATCTGGGTGGTGAAGCCCTATATCCTGATCGCCTATCTGCCCCTCCTGCTGCTGTTTTTGCTGATGCGGCGCATGAGTATGCTTCAACGGCCGATTTACCGGATCGCCCTCAGCGCTTCATTGCTGCTGGGTATGGTGCTGACCTACTGGCTGCTGGCCGACAAGCTGCAGGAACAGATGGGCAGTCTGGCCCTGGACAAGATTACCGAATCGGTGAAAACCACCCAGAGTAATTTCATCAACATGGCCGATCTGGCGGAATCTTCCTTCAGCCTGGGCGTGAATTTTGACGGCAGCCTGTCGAGTTTGATCCGGATGTTTCCCGCTGCGGTGAATGCCACGTTGTTCAGGCCTTATTTATGGGAATCAAAAAAACTGTCAACCCTGCTTTCCTCTCTGGAAAGCCTGGCCCTGATGCTGCTCACACTTTATGTAGTGTTCCGCTGCGGGCCTCTGGGTTTTTTCAGGGCCCTGTTCCGTGATCAGGCGATCTTCTTCTGTTTCATCTTCGCGCTGGTATTCGCCTTCTTTGTGGGCGCAACCACACTCAACTTCGGCACTTTGGTCCGCTACAAGGTTCCCTGCATGCCGTTTTACATCATTGCACTGGTGCTGATGCTGGAGTACCGTAAGAAACGACTAGCTGCACGGCAAACCGTGGCCGATGATGGAGAAAAATCAGTTTGAAAGCAGAACAAACTCAGGCATGCTGCGGGCTCTTGAAACGGGAAGCCAGAAAAAGGGAAGCGATGCCGGCGGAAATGCCCGATGTATAATTGCGCCAGGCCGCTCCAAGCGAAAGGGCACTGTTGCTGATGAGACGCAGTTCGATTGACTGTGGCGTAGCATCAAAGTTGTTGGTGAATGCATCGTAAGCCGGCCAGAACATGAAGGCGATTTTTTTCAGCTTTTCTGTACGCTGATAAATAAGAATCAATCCGGCAAGGGCAATCAGGAAGCAACAGTAATGAGCAAGGGCGAGGGCCCGAATGCTGAATTTCGACTTATCGATTTCAAACCGGTTGCGCACATAATAATACATTTTCCACCCGGTGCGCAAATCCCAATCCTTGCGGAACGAATACGCCGCAGCCGGATGATAGTGGATACTGTCGGTTACCGTAACCACCGGAATCTGATCGCGGCGCGTGATCCGGTAATAATATTCGGATTCGTCGCCCCAGACAAAAAGTTTTTCCTTGGGCATACCTACCCGCTCTACAATGTTGCGGTGTATTAAGGTTCCGTTGAAGGGATGGCCTACGCCGGGAAGGATTTTTTCGGTGACTTCGCCGATGGTGCGATAGTGTTTTGTTTTCCAGACAAAGGATTTTTTGTCTTCCTTGTTCACTACGGCACAATTCCGCAGGCAAAGATGACCGGTTTCCGGTTGCAGCAGTTTTTCCAACGCATCGGCTTTGGGATACCCATCATCATCCATGCACCAGATCCACGAATAGCCTTTTTTATACGCCCATTCGATGCCGGTATTAAATCCGCCACCCGAACCGATATTTTTCTGAAGAATAAAAAGCAGGTCTTTCTGTTCGCCCAACCATTCGGCGGTAGCATCCGATCCCCCGTTGTTCACCACGAGTATGGCATCCGGTTTCCGGGTCTGTTTCCTGAGCGCTTCGATACATTCCTTGAGAAGATGCAACCGGTTATA
>CAZZLI010000064.1:0-16271 GCA_964655055.1 uncultured Ferruginibacter sp. | reverse complement strand
ATAATACTGATTTCAGTATCGATTTTGTATAAAATTAAAATCATTCATCCCTTCTTTTAAATTTTTTCCAACAACGGGGAGCGCCTCTGCACGATTTTATATTCTGCGCCCCAATCTGTTAACAGACCTATAAAATTTCCCTCCGAAAATATAAAATCGAAACAAACCAATATATTTGAAATTCATTCAAAAAAGCCTGCCATATGGCCTCAAAATTGAATCTTGACAAACTGGATCTCCAAATCATTCACGAAATGATGGAAACGGCTGAGATCTCCTATGCCGAACTGGGCAAGAAACTCTTTGTCAGCGGCGGCACCATCCATGTGCGCATCAAAAAACTGCAGGAGCTGGGTATTGTGAAGGGAACCCGCCTGAATGTGGACCTGAAACAGCTGGGTTACGACATCACGGCATTCGTGGGCATCTATCTTGAAAAAAGTTCACTTTACGACGGAGTGGCCAAGGAACTTGAAAACATTCCCGAAATCATCCGGCTCAATTATATCACCGGCAGCTACAGCATGTTCCTCGAAATCGTTTGCAAAGACATCACCCAGCTGCGCCGCGTGCTGCATGACGAACTGCAGAAAATAAAAGGCATCGAACGCACCGAAACCTTCATTTCGCTCGAAGAAGGATTCTGCCGTAATGTGCGGGTATCACCACCTGCCATCTGAATCACCCATCCTACAGATCGTTCAACGGCCTGAAGTACGCACATCGGCCGCATCCCTTAGCCCATTGCCCAGCAGGTTGAACGCCAGTACCAGTAACATGATGGCCAGCCCCGGCACCAATGCCTGAAATGGATGGTCGGTTATGATGTAGTGGTAATTCTCCTTGATCATCAGTCCCCAGCTGGGTTGCGGCGGCTGCACACCGATACCCAGAAAACTCAGTCCAGCCTCTACCAGGATGGCCGATGCGAAATTGCCCGCGGCAATCACCATCAGCGGCCCGAAACAGTTGGGAAGGATATGCCTGAACAGGATGCGCGCATTACCCAAACCCATGGCCCTTGCGGCCTGCACGTACTCCAGTTCACGGATGGCCATCACCTGACCCCGCACAAGCCGGGCCACACTCACCCACATGGTAAGCCCGACGGCCACAAAAATCTGCCAGAACCCCTTGCCCAAAGCCAGGGTGATGGCGAAGACCAGCAAGAGCGTTGGGATACTCCAGGTCACATTGATCAGCCAAAGGATCAGCGCATCGGTGCGCCCGCCGAAATACCCCGCTGCAAGACCCAATAGAATACCCAACGTAAGGGAAATGATGACGGCAATAAGCCCAACCGACAAACTGATCCGCGTACCAATCATCAGCCGGCTGAGCAGGTCTCTGCCAAACCTGTCGGTACCCAGCCGGTACTGTTTCCGGACAATACAGCCTGCATCAAAACTTTCGGAACGGTTCCGGTTCAGGTCGCGGATGGCATAGCGCTGCAACTCTTCGCCGCTTTCATCCACATATTTCCGCACGTCAATACTGTCGCCGACAATGCGGTAACCGTTGATGGGAACATACTGTGCATCGGCAGGCGTAACACCGGTAAATCGTTTCAGTCGGCTGCCCTGGTTTTGTATAGCGGAAAGAGGAAGCCGCAGAAAAAGCTGAACATGGCCGGGCGGCCTTCCCTGGATTTCAACGGTTTGCAAATCGGCATCAGGCGTATTGTCGGGCGCAAGCACATAGGCAAACACCGCAACCAGGGCGCTCAGCAGAATGACGAAAAGCGAAGCCATGGCTGTTTTGTTGGCCCGAAGCCGGCGCCAGGTAGCCGCGGAAAAAGATTGCTGCTGCGCATCCACGGAGGGAAGATAATAAAGGCCCTGCAATAAACAGCGCGGAACAAAACGCGGTAACTTTACCGGAAAAAAGATTCGTGCAGTTCAGCCTTCAGTCTCCTTATGCCCCCGCCGGCGATCAGCCCGATGCCATAGCCAAGCTCACACAGGGGATTCTTGAAGGCGAACCCCATCAGGTGCTGCTGGGTGTTACCGGCAGCGGCAAAACCTTCACCATCGCCAATGTGATTCAGCAGGTGCAGCGACCGGTGCTGGTACTCACGCACAACAAAACCCTGGTGGCACAGCTCTATGGCGAGTTCCGCCAGTTCTTTCCGGAAAATGCCGTGGGTTATTTCGTGAGTTACTACGATTACTACCAGCCCGAGGCCTTTATTCCGCATACCAACACCTACATCGAGAAAGACCTCAACATCAACGAGGAACTCGACAAACTTCGGCTGCAGGCTACGGCGCAACTGCTCAGCGGTCGGCGCGACATCATTGTGGTGGCCAGTGTCAGCTGTATCTATGGCATGGGCAACCCCACCGAATTCGAGCAGGGCATCATCCGCATCCACCGCGGTCAGATCATTTCGCGACAAGGCTTCCTGCATGCGCTGGTGAACAGCCTCTATACCCGGTCGCAGGGCGATTTTACAAGGGGCACGTTCCGCGTGAAGGGCGATACGGTGGATATCAACCTGCCTTATGTGGACTTCGGTTACCGCATCACGTTTTTCGGTGATGAAATTGAAAGCATCGAAACCCTGGAGCTCTCTACCGGAAAACGCATCGGCGCCGTGGAGAATGCCGCCGTTTTTCCCGCCAACCTCTACCTCGCACCCAAGGAGATTTTGCAGCAGGTGATTTTTGAAATACAGGATGAAACCGCCGCCCAGGTCGAATACTTCAAAAGCAACGGCCGCTTCATTGAAGCGCAGCGCATTGAAGAACGGGTGAACTATGATCTGGAGATGATCCGCGAACTGGGCTATTGCAACGGCATTGAAAACTACTCGCGGTTTTTCGACCGGCGCAAACCCGGTACCCGTCCCTTTTGCCTGATTGATTATTTCCCCAAAGACTTTATCTGCGTCATCGACGAGAGCCACCAGACCATTCCCCAGGTCAGCGGCATGTACGGCGGCGACCGCAAAAGGAAAATGACGCTGGTGGATTACGGCTTCCGCCTCCCTTCAGCGCTTGACAACCGTCCACTCAACTTCCATGAATTCGAGGGCATGCTGGGCCAGACCGTTTATGTAAGCGCCACCCCGGGCGAATACGAACTTGAAAAAACCGGCGGCGTGGTGGTGGAACAGGTGGTGCGCCCCACCGGTTTACTAGACCCCCCGATTGATGTGCGACCCTCACTGAATCAGATTGACGATTTGCTGCACGAAATCGATCTGCGGTTGCAGAAAGACGAACGGGTGCTGGTAACCACGCTTACCAAGCGCATGGCCGAGGAAATGGACAAATACCTGAAGCGCCTCGACATCCGCAGCCGGTACATCCACAGCGAGGTGGACGCACTGGAGCGCGTGGAAATCCTGCGTGAACTCCGCCTCGGCAATATCCATGTACTGGTAGGTGTGAACCTGCTGCGTGAGGGGCTCGATCTTCCCGAAGTATCGCTGGTAGCCATTCTCGATGCTGATAAGGAAGGCTTTCTGCGCAATGAACGCAGTCTTACACAGACGGCAGGACGCGCCGCCCGCAATGTGAACGGACTCGTGATTTTTTATGCCGATACCATCACCGGCAGCATGCGTAAGACCCTGGATGAAACTGACCGCCGGCGCGAGAAGCAGATCGCCTATAACATCCGGCACAACATCACCCCGGCCACCATCCAGAAAAGCAAGGACCAGATTTATGCCCAGGGCGCCGTGCTGGATGTACGGGGGTACGATCCCTCAAATGCCCTGGCCGCCGGGGCGGAAACGGAAACCGCTCTCAACGCCGCCGCCGAAGAACAGGTTGTGTACACCACCATTCCGCAACTGGAGAAAGCCATTGCCCGCACCAAAAAAGACATGGAGAAAGCCGCCCGCGACCTCGATTTCATGGAAGCCGCCCGCCTGCGCGACGAAATGTTCCGCATGAAAAAGGAGCTGGAGCAGATGAAAGCATGAACGGAGAACCGCACCGGAATATCCGGCAAAAAATAAAACGCCACACTCCGCTAAACCCTAATTTCATTACCTTTCTCGCATAAACAACCCCCGATATGACCACCATCGCACTCTACAACCTCAAGGGCGGGGTAGGAAAAACCGCCAGTTGTGTAAACTTCGCCTACCTCTCCGCAGCCGACGGTTTCCGCACCCTGCTCTGGGATATCGATCCGCAGGGCTCATCCTCTTTTTATTACAAGGCCAAGCCCAAAACCCATCCGGGCATCAAGAAGCTGATTGCCCGCGATGCCGCTTTGGAGCCGGCCATCATGGCTACCGATTTTGAACTGATGGATGTGATTCCTGCCGACAACAATCCCCGCAGCTTCGATATCATGCTCGAAGAAATGAAGGGCAGCAAGGGCCGCATGAAAAGCGTGTTGAAACAACTGGAGAAGGAATACGATTTCCTCTTCATTGACTGCCCTCCGGGATTCAGCGCGCTGAGTGAAAATATTTTTAACGCCGCCGATGTGGTGCTGATGCCCGTGATTCCCACTACGCTTTCGGTACGTACCTATCAGATGGTGAAGGATTATTTCAAGGAATACGACCTCGATATCCGCAAGCTGGCCTGTTTTTTCACCATGGCCGACCTGCGTAAGAACCTGCACAATGAAGTCATGGAAGAGTTGTACCGCGACAAGCGCTTTTTCCAGCACTATATCCCCTACCTGAGCGATGTGGAGAAGATGGGCATCCACCGGGCGCCTGTGATGGAGTATGCCAACAGCAGCTATGCGGCCCGCTGCTACCGCGACCTTTGGAATGAAATCAAGGAAGGGGTGCTGTAACGTGCAGTGATCAGAAGGTCACACTGAACGATCCGTTGGTGATGGCTTTGGCCGTGGTTCCCGTTCCGTTGTTATCGTAAATAGATCCGGTGAAGGTTCCCTCGATCAATGTAGGGGTGACATTGGTCACGGTTACCGTGAACGGATTGGGTTGTCCGGTAATGCCGCCGCCCCAGGGTGAGGTGGATACACCATCGTCGTAGGCGGGAGCGCAGATATTGGTCAGATTGGTCAGGGAAGGCAGTGCATAAACCCCGGTTGTTACCGGTGTTCCGCCCCCTTTCGACAAGGTGATATTCAATGAAGGCGTTGCGGTTGCAGCGGTTTCATCACCCGACAGGGTAATGGTATTGCTGATATTGGCTGCGGCAAGACTCACGTTGAATGTTTTGGCAACCCCGTCGATACTGCATTGCAGAAAATCGTTCGGGCCTCCGCCTCCGCCCGTGGTTACCAGCACCGAGAAAATACAGCCCGCATTGCCGGGTATATAAGAGAATGTGCCATTAGCCAGAGGTGTGCCTGTTCCGGTAAGCGTCATGAACTGGGTGCCGGTGGCGCTGAAGGTACCCATACCGCTGAAACTGATGCCGTTAAGGGTGATGGTGGTGACGTTATAAGATCCTGCAGTGGACACATTAACCTGAATCACAACCGTATTGCTGCCATCCAGGGGAACACCCACCTCATAACTGCCGTTCACCACCGCACTGGTGCAGTTGCCGCCTCCGCCGCCGAAGGTATAAACAGCGGTGCCGCTGGAATTTCCGGAGCCCGGCGTACCGCCGTTTTCAAAACTGTATTCTTTTTCACAGGAAGTGAAAAATAACAGACAGCAACAGGCGGTAAGAACCGATATCAGCTTGCGCATATCTTGGATTTTTAAAGGCAACTGCATTTGCACAAAGATAGAAATTTATCGGCCCTGCGGTAAGGGATTTTGGGGCTTTCCCGCCACGGTTCGGTTTAGGGTTGTACCTTGAAATTTTTAGGGAAGGATATTTTTCCTGCCAAACCATAACACATGCACCGACAAATCGCCTCCTGGCACAGCCCCGCACTCAACAAGGAAATGCCCGTAGTCACCTACGGCCACTACGGCTTCGCACTGCTGCTGATACCTACCGCAGGTGCCGATTATCTGGAATACGAACGCTTCCAGCTTATTGATGCGCTGGCCCCCTCCATCAATTCCGGAAAAATGAAAGTGTTTTCCATTGACAGCATCAATAAGGAAAGCTGGCTCAACCGCGAGATGGCGGGCGAACACAAGGGCATCCGCCATAACCAGTTCAACCACTACGTGTTCAATGAAGTGATCCCCTTCATCCGCAACAGTACATCGGCCGAAACCCCCGTTTATGTTTCCGGCGCCTCGCTCGGAGCATTGCACAGCATGAATCTTTTTCTGAAGCGCCCCGACCTTATCCAGGGCACCATTGCCATGAGCGGTGTTTACAATCTTATGGAATACACCAACGGCTTTTACGATGAGCAGGTCTATTTCAATTCACCGATACATTACATGCCGCAGCTCACCGAGGCCAATATTCTCGGGCAGATTCGTCAAAGCCGGCACATACACATCCTTTCAGGATCGGGCAGCCATGAGGCACCTGATGCCGCCCACGACATGGCCCATGTGTTGCAGCAAAAAGAAATTGACTGCGAGCTCAGCATCTGGGGTAGCGAGTGGGGCCACGACTGGCCGACCTGGCGGGCGATGCTCCCGCTCTGGATCGATACCCGGTTCTAAATGAAAACAGATGGCACCGGCTATTCCCGCCGGCTCCGATTATCTTTGTTTGAAACAGGCCTGCCCGAAACATGCACAAGAAACTTTTCCTGCTCGATGCCTTCGCACTGGTATTCAGGGCCTACTATGCGCTGATCCGCAATCCCCGCATCACCAGCAAGGGCAAGAATACCAATGCCCAGTTCGGATTCACCAATACCCTGATTGACCTGATCACCAACCAGCAGCCTACCCACATGGCCGTCTGCTTCGATACCAAGGCGGCTACGGAGCGGCACACCGATTTCGCCGATTACAAAGCCAACCGTCAGGAAACTCCTGAAGACATTCTGGAAGCCGTTCCCGATATTAAGCGCATCATCGAGGGCTTCAATATTCCCGTGATCGCCATCGACGGATACGAAGCCGATGACGTGATCGGTACGCTGGCGCAGCAGGCCGCTGCCGCCGGATACGAGGTATATATGGTGACGCCTGACAAGGATTACGGACAACTGGTTACCGAAAAAATAAAAATCTATAAGCCCCCCTATCAGGGCGGTACCGCCGAAATTCTTGGTCCCGGTGAAGTTTGCGGAAAATGGGGCATAGAGCGGGTGGACCAGGTGGTGGATATGCTGGGCCTGATGGGCGATGCGGTGGACAATATTCCCGGCATCCGCGGCATCGGTGAAAAAACCGCGGCCAAACTGCTGACCCAGTTCGGTACACTTGAAGAGGTGCTGGCCCATGCCGAAGAAATCAAAGGTGCCGTCGGTGAAAAGGTGAAGGCCGGAAAAGAGATGGCCCTGCTCAGTAAAAAACTCGCCACCATCCTTACCGGTGTACCCGTCCAGTTTCATGAGGAAGATTTCAAAATCAGCGACATGAACCGCGATGCGCTCCGCCAGGTGTTCACCGAGCTGGAGTTCAAAACCATGGGCCGGCGCATTCTGGGTGAAGAGCTGGAGATTGCCGGCGGTTCCGCCTTCTCCGCTCCGGTTGTGGCCAGGGAAAAGAAAAACGCAGCACAGCTTGACCTGTTCGGCTCCGTTTCTGCTGAACCGACGAGGGCTGAAGCTGAAGCAGATGCACCTGCAACCCCTTATGTGTCCGATGAAGAAACCGATTCGGAGCCCGTTGCCAATATTCGCCAGTCGGCACACAAGTACCGGCTTGTCAGCGGAGAAAAAGATATTGCGGAACTGATTGCCCGGCTTGAACAACAGCAAGAAATTTGCTTTGACACCGAAACCACTTCACTCGATGCGAACGATGCCGAACTGGTGGGCATGAGTTTTTCCTGCAGCAGTGGCGAAGCCGACTATGTGCCTTTCTCCGCCGATCAGCAGGAAGCGGCCGCGCTGCTGAAAAAATTTGTTCCGCTTTTTTCCGATGCCACCAAGTGCTGGATCGGTCATAACATCAAGTACGACCTGCTGGTATTGAAATGGTATGGCGTGGAGGTGGCGGGCAAGCTCTTCGACACCATGCTGGCCCATTACGTGATCGAGCCCGAAGGCAAGAGCGGTATGGATGCCCTCAGCCTCAAATACCTGCGTTACGAACCTGTGCACATCGAAGAGCTGATCGGTAAGAAAGGCAAGGGGCAGGGAAACATGCGCGATGTGGAAATTGAAAAGATCAAGGATTATGCCGCGGAAGACGCGGATATAACTTTCCGCCTCCGGCAAACACTGCTGCCGTTGCTGAAGGAGAACGAGGCGGAGCATGTGTTTTACGATATCGAAAATCCGCTGGTCAATGTACTCACCGCCATGGAGTATGAAGGCATCCGCATCGATACGGATTTCCTTTCTTCTTACAGCAAACTGCTTGAAACCGATGCCCGTGCTTTCGAAGAACAGGTCTATGCACAGGCCGGTACGCGCTTCAACCTCGCCAGCCCACGGCAACTGGGCGAAGTGCTGTTCGAGAAAATGAAATTGGATCCCAAGGCCAAGAAAACCAAAACCGGACAGTACGCAACCGGTGAAGATGTGCTGGCCAAACTTGCCGTGCAGCACAAGATCTGCAACGATATCCTTTCGTTCCGCGAACTCACCAAACTCAGGAATACCTATGTGGATGCGCTGCCGCAACTTGTGAATCGCAAAACCGGCCGCGTGCATACTTCCTTTGCGCAGGCTGTTGCGGTAACGGGACGGCTGAGCAGCAACAACCCCAACCTGCAGAACATTCCCGTGCGAACCGAGCGGGGACGCGAAATCCGCAAGGCCTTTATTCCCCGCAATCCCGACTTTGTGCTGGTATCGGCCGATTACTCGCAGATCGAGTTGCGCATTGTGGCCGCCATCAGCGGCGATGCCAACATGTGTGCCGCTTTCCGCGCGGGGAAAGACATACATACCGCTACGGCAGCACGGGTGTTCAACGTGGCGGAAGAAGATGTAACACGCGATATGCGCTACAAGGCCAAGAGCGTGAACTTCGGCATCATCTACGGGCAGGGAGCTTTCGGCCTTTCTGAAAACCTGGGCATTCCCCGTTCGGAGGCCAAGACCATTATCGACAATTACAAGAAGGAATTTCCGGGCATACAACAGTATATGGACGACTCCATCCGCATGGCGCGCGAAAAAGGATATGTGCAAACCCTTTCGGGGCGCCGGCGCAGGCTCAGGGATATCGGAAGTGCCAACTTCACCGTGCGCGGATTCGCGGAACGCAACGCCATCAACTCGCCCATTCAGGGAACCGCGGCCGATATGATCAAGCTGGCGATGATCGGCATCCACCGGATTTTTTCGGAACGCAGATTCAAAAGCCGCATGATTCTTCAGGTGCACGACGAACTTGTGTTCGATGCACACCGCGATGAACTCGACATCATCCGCCCCTTGATTCTTGAAACGATGAAGAACGCCATGCCCCTGCCCGGAGATGTTCCGGTGGAGGCAGAGATCGGCACGGGAACGAACTGGCTTGAAGCACATTAACGACTGCGGAAGCAGGAAAATAAAACATCCCTTATGTCATTCAAAGGCAAAACCGTATTCATCACCGGGGCATCACGGGGCATCGGCAAAGCCATCGGCCTTCGGTTGGCGAGAGAAGGCGCGCAGATTGTGATTGCCAGCAAAAGCGTTGAAGAAAATCCGAAACTGGGCGGCACCATCTACAGTGCTGCCGCTGAAATGGAAGCTGCAGGCGGAAAAGTCCTGGCGATCGCCTGCGATATTCGCTTCGACGATCAGATCCAGACGGCCGTTGACAAAGCTGCGGAAACTTTTGGCGGCATCGACATCCTCATCAACAACGCTTCGGCCATCAGCCTGACGCCCACCGAAAAAACCGAGCCCAAGCGCTACGACCTCATGCACGATATCAATGTGCGGGGAACCTTTATGGTAAGCAGGGCCTGCATACCCTGGCTGAAGAAATCGACACATGCGCATATCCTCAACCTTTCGCCCCCGCTGAACATGGAGCTCAAATGGTTTGCCGGACATCTGGCTTATACCATCAGCAAGTACAACATGACTATGATTGCACTGGGCCTTTCCGCCGAACTGGCTTCAGCAAAAATTGCCGCCAATGCCCTCTGGCCAAAAACCACCATCGCCACGGCGGCGGTGCAGAACCTGCTGGGCGGTGATGCGCTGATGAAGATGAGCCGCAAGCCCGAAATTGTTGCCGATGCGGCCTACCATATCCTCTCACGCAGGCCTGAGGTATGCAGCGGAAACTGTTTTATTGATGAGGACGTGTTGCGGGAAGGGGGTGTTACGGATCTTGACGCTTACTCGGTGGTGCCGGGTGCAACATTATTCAACGACCTGTTCGTTTGAGTATGAGATGCCCTGCTCTTCAGTTTCAACCTTGTTGTTTTTCCACCACTGATAACCGATGAAACCCACAATGGCAAAGGGAGCCAGCATGAGGTAGAGGATTCCGCTGTTCATCCCCTGCGCCGGTTTCTCGCCCAGTTGTTGGGCCGTTTTGGTGCAGAGTGAACATTGAGCCGACAAGCCCAAAGCAACAAAAAGCAGTACCGCGGTCAGCAGATAGCGGCTCGTTTTACCCATACGAGATTCTGTATTCGTGAGCGTGCAAAGTTAGCCTAATCATTGCATGCGCTTTCGTTTGTTCAACGGCCAATGCCACACAATAAATACCGGTTCCGTTTCGGGCGTAAAAACTACTTTTGCCGCGTTAAACGTATTCAATCAGCATAAGCCTTTACCGTGATCCATAATTTCGGCGCCGGGCCGTCTATCTTACCTTCCACCGTGCTTGAACAGGCTTCCCGTGCCGTACTTGATTATAACGGTTCCGGAATGTCCATACTGGAAATCGGCCACCGCACGCCGCTGTTTCAGCCCATTATGGACGAGGCACGTGCCCTGGTGAAGGAATTGATGCAGCTTGGCGAAGAACATGAAGTGCTGTTTTTACATGGCGGCGCCACCACCCAGTTCATGCAGGTGCCGATGAACCTGCTCGACGACAAGGGCGTTGCTGCCTATGCCGACACCGGAGTATGGTCGCAAAAAGCCATCAAGGAAGCGAAGCTGTTCGGGCGGGTCGAGGTGGTGTGCAGCGGAAAAGAAAACGGGTATACCGCCATTCCCAGTGACTTTGCCGTTCCCAACGATGCCGCCTACTTCCATATCACTACCAACAACACCATCTACGGCACCCAGTGGAAAAAGATTCCGCATACCAGCCAGGTACTGGTAGCCGATATGAGCAGCGATATATTCAGCCGCAGGCTGGAGTTCAGCCGCTTTGGCCTCATCTATGCCGGAGCGCAGAAAAACATGGGCCCCGCCGGCGTCACGCTGGTGGTCATCAACCGCACTATCACAGGAAAACTGCGCCGCAACATTCCCGCCATCATGGATTACCGAAATCATATTCGCGAAGGCAGCATGTTGAACACGCCTCCGGTATTTGCCGTTTATGTATCCTTGCTCAACCTGTGCTGGATCCGCGAACAGGGCGGTCTTGCCGAAATGGAAAAGCGCAGCCGCAAAAAGGCCGAAACCCTATATGCCGAAATTGACCGGAATACTTGTTTCACCGGAACCGTAGCCCGGGAAGACCGGAGCGACATGAACATCTGTTTTGTAGCAACGGATTCCAGGCATGAGGAGGATTTCCTCAAGTTCGCATCGGCCCGGCAGATTGCGGGCATCAAGGGACACCGGCTTTCGGGCGGATTCCGGGCCTCGCTCTACAATGCCCTGCCGCAAAGCAGTGTCGAGTTTCTGGTGGAGACGATGAAAGAATTTGAATCGACCCGTCTTTAATACCTAAATTTGTTCCCCACCAACCGGCTTTTCCATGGTAAGCATCAGCCCCTTCAAGGCATTAAGACCCGAGGCACAACATGCACGCTTTGTGGCATCGCGCCCTTACGACGTGTTGAACAGCCGCGAGGCCAAGATAGCCGCACAGGGCAATCCGCTCTCCTTCCTGCACATCACCAAAAGCGAAATCGATCTTCCCGAATCGGTCGATATCCATGCGCAAAAAGTATATGATACCGCAAAGGAAAATCTCGATGCCTTTGTAAGCCGCAACATCCTGTTTCGCGAAAGCAAGCCCTGTCTTTATATCTACCGGCTGACCATGAAGGGGAGGGTACAAACCGGACTGGTTTGCGGCAGCAGTGTCGACGACTACGAGAACGACCTGATCCGCAAGCACGAATTCACACGACCCGATAAGGAAGAGGACCGCATCAACCATATCCTCACCACATCGGCCCAAACCGGCAATGTATTCCTGGCTTACCGGCAGGTTGCTGAAATCGATGCCCTGGTCGACAACTGGATGAAACAAAAGCAGCCAGTGTACGACTTTGAAGCGGAAGACGGTATCGGACATGCGGTCTGGATCATAAACGACGACGACACCATCGGTAAACTGGTGGGATTGTTCCGTGAAAAAGTGCCCTGCACCTATATTGCCGACGGACACCATCGTGCGGCATCGGCGGCCAAAACCCGCGCCCGGCTTGGCAAGGCCGCAAAAACTTCGGCCAGCATCTTCCTGACTACGCTTTTCCCAAGCAACCAGCTGCACATCATGGATTACAACCGTGTGGTGAAAGACCTTAACGGACATTCGCCCGCCGATTTCCTGCGCGCCCTGGAAACTGCTTTTATTGTTGCACCGGTTGATGCAGCCCTATTGCCCGAGCTCCCTCATGTATTCGGCATGTATCTCCAAAAAAAATGGTACCGGCTTACCGCCCGCAAGAACAGCTTCGACGCTACGGATCCGATCGGGGTACTCGATGTGTCGATCCTGCAGCAGCATGTGCTGGGTCCCCTGTTGGGCATTATTGACCAACGAACCGACAAGCGCATTGATTTTGTTGGCGGTATCCGCGGACTCGAAGAACTGGAGCGGCGTGTGGACAGTGGCGAGATGGCGCTGGCGTTCAGCATACATCCCGTAAGCATCGAGCAGCTGTTTGCCGTGGCCGACAGCGGAGCGGTGATGCCGCCCAAGAGCACCTGGTTCGAACCCAAACTCCGTGACGGGCTGCTCACCCACCTGATTGGCGATTAGGCCCGGCAATTGTATTTGTACAACCGAATTGCTGATTCTTACAACCCTTGTTTACCTTTACGACTCCTTCAAAAGCGTAGAGAAGTTGCCAAAAACCATGAGTTCAGGAACAAAACGACTTGCTGCAATTTGTCTCGTGCTGATGTTCGGATTTTTCCGGGTATCCGGACAAACGGCCACCGAATTGCGCGAGAATGCCCGCAGCTTCATGCAGCAGGGCGATTTCTCGAACGCAGTGCTGGTGCTGAGCCGTTCCTTGCAGCTGGAACCTTCCAACAACGAAATCGTCCGCGAACTTTCGGTTGCGCAGTTTCTTCAGAAAGATTATAACAAGTCGCTGGAAACCCTCACCCCCTTGCTCAACAGCGATGATGCCGACGATCAGACCTATCAGATTGCCGGCAACCTCTACCGGCAACTCAATAATCCCCGCGAGGCTGAAAAAACCTATCGCAAAGCCCTCAAGAAATTTCCCAACAGTGGTCCGCTTTACAACGACTACGGCGACCTGCTCTGGGCGCAGCAGGACATGAACGCCATCAAGCAATGGGAGAAGGGCATTGAAACCGATCCATCGTTCTCAAAAAATTATTTCAATGCCTGCAAATACTATTCCCTGCGTTCCGATTGGATATGGTCCACGCTTTACGGTGAAATCTTTGTGAACATCGAGCCTATCGGATCACGCACACCCGAAATCAAATCCCTGCTGCTGGAAGGCTACAAGAAGATCTTCCTTGCCGAGAAACCGGATGGGAGATCTGAGGTCGGGCCTTTTGAAACGGCCTTCCGTACCACACTCGATAAACAAGCCTCCTTGTCGTCACGTGGCATCAATGCTGAATCATTGACGATGATCCGTACACGGTTCATCCTCGACTGGGACAACCAGTACGCAAAGCAGTTTCCCTTCCGCCTTTTCGACCTGCACCGGCAGCTGCTCCGCGAAGGATTGTTCGATGCCTACAACCAATGGCTTTTCGGATCTACGGAAGACCTTGCCGCTTTCCAGCGCTGGTCGACCACGCATGACGCCGAATACAAGGCATTCGCCAAGGCGCAACGCTCGCGCATCTTCAAGCTGCCCACCGGCCAGTACTACCGCTGATCCGGAACCGGCTGCATGAAACGTTTTACGGAACGGTTGCCGAAAAAAGTTTTTCGGTATCTTCAACCGGCTTCATTTTTTTCAGTTGACAAACCGCTTGCCATGAATGAACAGTCAAGACTTTTTGATTTCCTTGATCATCAGTTGACGCATTTTCCCAAGACCGAATTGTTGTCGGCAAAGGAAAACGGCCGATGGGTATCACACGGAACAGCCGATGTGAAAAAGCTGGTGGACAAGCTGAGTGCAGCCCTGATCAGCCTGGGTATCGGCGGCAATGATATGACGCCCGAAAACCAGGACAAGATCGCCGTCATCAGCCGCAACCGGCCCGAATGGCTGATTCTCGATCTCGCCTGCCAGCAAACAGGAGCCCTGCTTTGCCCGGTTTATCCCACCACGCATGTGAACGAACTGCAGTTCATCTTCAACGATGCCGCAGTGAAAATGGTTTTTGTCAGCGGCGACGATATCCTGTCCAAAGTCGACAGTATCCGTTCAAAAGTTCCTTCGCTGAAGGAAGTGTATTCCTTCGACCGCATGCCCGGCGCCACCTACTGGCAGGAAATACTGCAGCGCCCCGGAACTGCCGATTACGAAAAGCTGGAGAACATACGAAACGGCATAAGGCCCGAGCATTGTGCCACCATCATCTATACTTCAGGCACCACGGGTTTTCCGAAAGGGGTAATGCTGAGCCACCGCAATATTGTTACGAATGTGCTGAATGCCGTTGCCGCTTTTCCTTTCGAGGAGAAAACCGGAGGACGCTCCCTGAGTTTTCTGCCGTTGAACCATATTTTCGAGCGGATGGTTTCCTACATCTACCTCTACCGGGGTATTTCCATCTATTATGCCGAAAGCCTCGAAACCATTGGCGACAATATCCGCGAAATCAAGCCCCATCTGTTTTCCACGGTGCCCCGCCTGCTCGAAAAAGTGTACGACAAGATCATGGACAAGGGTGCCACCCTTACCGGCGTTAAGAAAAAACTCTTTTACTGGGCGGTGGAACTGGCCAACCAGTATGATGTACTGAAACCGGGCTCGCTCTGGTACCGCACGCAGCTTTCTCTTGCCCGCAAGCTGGTGTTCAGCAAATGGCGGGAAGCGCTGGGCAACCATATCGAGTTCATCATCACGGGCGGTGCCGCTTGCCAGGTGCGGCTGATCCGCATCTTCACCGCTGCGGGCATTCCTATTTATGAAGGCTATGGCCCAACCGAAAACAGTCCGGTGATCAGCGTGAACTGCCGCTTTCCGGGGGGTACCAAATTCGGCAGCGTAGGTTGTGTGCTCAAGGGACAGGAAGTACGGCTGGAACCCGATGGTGAAATTTGTGTGAAAGGCCCCAGCGTGATGATGGGCTATTACAAGCGGCCCGACCTGACCGCCGAAACCATCATCAACGGCTGGCTGCATACCGGCGATATCGGCGTGTTTGAAGACGGCCGTTATCTGAAAATCACCGACCGCAAGAAGGAACTGTTCAAAACCAGCGGCGGAAAGTATGTGGCGCCACAGCCTATTGAAAACAAGATGAAGGAGTCGCCCTTTGTGGAGCAGATGATGATTGTAGGTGCCGAGCAAAAATATGTGGGCGCCCTGATTGTTCCGAGTATCCCCAACCTCCGGGAATGGATGCGAGCCAAGAATATTCCCTTTGTCACCGCTGAAGATGCGGTCAATAATCCCGATGTGCTCAATCTCTACCGCGAACTGGTGGACAGCTTCAACAAGTTTTTCAACCAGGTTGAACAGGTCAAACGCTTCGAACTGCTTCCGCACGAATGGACGGTGGATACCGGCGAACTCACGCCTACGCTGAAACTCAAGCGCAAAGTGATCATGGAGAAATACCGCGATGCGGTGGAGCGTATTTACCGTGGATGATCAGGGATTGCAATAGTCGCAGTACATCGGGTCGCTGAATTGTCTTCCTTCGGTTGTTTTCCGTTCTTCCTGTTTCCCGCACACGTTACACGAGTATACGAAAGCTTTGGTCAGCCGGGTGGGCATGCCACATGACTCACAAGGCAATCCGGGTAGTTGTCCGGTGATTGAAAAACCCGGCACACTGCAAGCCGGACAATCCGACAACATGTTTTCAAT
>CAZZLI010000063.1:0-16315 GCA_964655055.1 uncultured Ferruginibacter sp. | reverse complement strand
GGGTGGTTTTCCTGAGCAGAAAAATGTGCAACGCTCAATGTTCTCAATGCCTGAATCCTGTTTACTGTCAATAGGCATCAGGAAAATCCTGAAATCCTGCGAATCCTGATTCATACCGATTGGATATCTGTAATGCACCAATTTCATTGGCACAAACAGCTATCATATCGGCATTATACGGGAAAATTATTGGGCAAAAAGTAACGTCACTTTCGTATAACCTCCATGTTTAGTGTCTTCACCACCATCATCCCGCTGTTTTGAGGGCAATATCTTCGTAAGCATCAATCACTGCTCCTTCTTCACCGCCTCCCAGACCGGCTCGTTGATCTTTACCGGATACTTCTTTTTTAGTTCAGAAATCCATTGCTCTTCAAGATGACCCTGATAGTCGTTGATGACAAGCCCCTTGGCCTCTTCGAAGCTCCGCTGGCCACCGGCGGGATAGGTGCGGATGATCTGCTGAAAACTTGCGGTATTATCGGTAGCGGTGGTAACCGGTGACGTCAGCAGCCCGGCTCGTGCGACAGTGCCGGCAGGGAGTTGCAACTGCGACAGTTCATACCGCCCCGAATCGGCCTGAAGACTGGCTTCGCGCTCGGTGACGATAGTGCGCCAATTTTGACCCGCGTTGATGGCGTTCACTGCAGCATCGGCAGTCTTCCTGTCGCTGGCATTGAACAAGACCACATCGGCACTCTCGCCCCAAATGTATTTGGGGGCATCATGTCCGGTCTGCTTTTCGGCATAATACCTGCGCAGGCCCGCACTGTCGGCCGAAGCCTTGCTCCATACATTCCGCTCCATCGCTTCAAACAGCATATTGCCCTCCTTGAATTCCTGCAACTGAAAGCGGAAGTCTTCGTCGTACTCTTCCAGATGGTTGCGGTAGTATTCCATGGTGGTGGTGGACATGTATTTGTCGAACAACTCCTTATTGCTTTCTCCCTTATACACATCGGGGTTCAGGCGGTAATCCTTCACGAAATTCAGCCAGTCGCTCCCTTTGACCGCAAGCTTGGAAAAAGAGAAAATCGTCTGGTTGTTGACCGGATATTTTCCGACCGTTTTTGTTTCAGCCACACTGTCGGCATAACGGAACAGGACTTCATCTTTTACCGCCGTATTGCGCCGGAAGCCGGTTTTGGCCTGCACCCCTTTGACAAAGTTTTCGCGGGGACCATTGATGCGGCTGTCTTTCAGCAGTTGCTGCCGGAGGTTGTACACAAAGGCTTCGTCGCTACGGTCGGATGGCATGGGGCGCACCTGCAGCCGCTTGACGATATGAAAACCGTAACCGGTGAAAATAGGCGGAGCGATATCGCCATCTTTCTCGAGGGCAAACACTTTTGTTTCGAAAGGCAGCTCATATTTTCCGGTACCGAACTCGGGCATTTCGCCGCCGCTGAGGTAGGTCAGCTTATCATCGCTGTATTTTTTTGCCATAGCGGCAAAGTCGGCCCCTTTCTTCAATTCGCCGTAGAGGGAGTCGGCAAAAAACTCCAGTTTTTTCAGTCCTGCGCCGGTAACATCAGGTGGAACCGCAAGCAGGATCTGGGCTACACGCCAGCGACCAGGACTTTTCCGTTCACCAATACTTTTGAACACATGCAGACCCGACCTGGTGCGGATGATGCGGCTCACTTCACCGGGTTTCAGACTGTAAGCCACCTGCTCAAAAGTGTAGGGCAATTGCAGGGCGGTGATATAACCCAGGTCGGTACCCTTGATTTTGAAATGCTCTGCGGAAATCTCATCCACCAGTTCATCATAATCGGTTTTACCCTTAAGAAGATCTTCCCGGGCTTCTTCAATGGCCCGGTGCGCCTTAACCGTATCGGCGGGATCAACCTTATTGCTGAGCGGCACCGAAAAATGCAGGAGGTGGATATCGCGCTGGCTGCGGGCTATGGCTTCATCGAGCAAGCGGTCGATTGCTTTCTCATCGTTAAGATATCCTCCTTCTATCTGGCTGCGGAAATTCTGCAGGTCGAGCTTCAGCTGATCCAGCGTATCGAGCTTCATGTCATAGGAAGCCTGTACTTTCAGTTTGAACTTCGTATAGAGGTCGAGATACTCCCCGATGGACTGGCGGGTATTTTCAGCAGGCATTTTGTTTTTATTGTATGCCCTGAGGAATTCCTGCCGGCTCACGGCATTCCTGCCATAAGTAAACAGGGTTTGCGCGGAAACGCCTGCACTGGCAACAATCAGGATAAACAGCCCGATAAATTTCTTCATAAACAATCAGCTTGGTTTTGGTTTACTGCGAGCGGAATCATCTCCGGCACAGGGCTTATTTCGGACTCTTTTTGTCTTTCTGCAGGCGGACTTTGAGCAGATCATCAAGCTGCGTCCAGCTGAGCTTCTTGGCCAGAATACGTTTGTCGCGGTCGAGCAGGTACACGGTAGGCGTCATGGTGATATCGTAAAGTTGCCGGAAACTGGCTTTCTTTTCCGCGGTTTCCTTTTCCTCCATTTCCTTGGTCTGATACACATGAGTCCACTCATTCAGGTGTTTTTCGCGGATGAATTTCATCCAGGCGTCTTTCACATCGTTCTTGCTGTCGGCACTCAGCACACTGTACATTTTCACACCCATCTTCTTCCAGCTGGCTTTGTAGACCGAATCGAGCCGGGGCACCTCTTCACGGCAATGGCCGCAATTGGGATCCCAGAAGCAGACAATGGTGTATTCGGACCTGATGTCGTACAAGGGCGCGATCTTTCCAGCAGTATCCACAAACTCAAGATTGGCGGCAGGATTACCCACCAGATTGGCCATAAGCATATAGGCCCGTCGGTTGATGGTTTCCATCTGCTTCTCGTTCAACCAGCCCCCCTTGTCCTTGTCGCTGGTAAGGCCTTTGCTGTGGTATTTTTCGAACAGGTGAACAAACACGGCATCCTGCCCCATGTACTTGGGGTTGATGTATTCATCGGTCATCCAGTTGAGGATGAACTTGTACATTTCGGGGCAATTGCGGGCGAGCAGCAGCTGGTAATCGGCTTCGCGGATGATGCTGTCGGGGTGCTGCACAACAATATCGCGGTAATACTTTTCAAACTTGGGAATGAAGAAGGGCGAGCGGATCACACATTCATCCATGAAGGTGACACCGTCCCAGTAGTGCTTGCGGTAATCGTAATAGTTGGCCAGCGAGTCTTCCCGGGTCAGGGGTTTGGGATTCAGCAGCTTGGGTTCCTGCATGGCCTTCAGGATAATCGCCATCATCGATTCGGGACTGGAGTTGATGATCACATCACGGTAATCGTTGAGCTCCTTGTTCAGGCGCATGTAGTTGGCTTCATGCAGGGCGGAATCGGCCTTGGTTTTCGAATTGTTGTAGGCCTGCCGCTCCAGATCCCACAGGCGGCCCTTTTCGGCCATGAACTTCTGATACTGCTGAAAGGGGATGTTTGCGGAAGAACCTTTTACCACCGTTTTGTTGAGCAGGTCGGTGGTATCGATGCTGATATCAATCGTCTGCTCCTTGTCGATAAACAAATCCACCATTTTCGTTTTTCCGGGAAGCACAATCGCATAGATGCCGGAGGGCAGCCTGCGGTTGCCCTGAAATACCGCCGTCGCTTTCGGGGTCATGACGGCCGAATCTTCGGCGCTGAGGTTTTTTCCGTTGTGGTAAGCCAGGTATGCGATACCTTCAGTATAACCCGGAGCGGAAAGACGCACGGTGAATTTCTGGGCGGAAACAGAAAGCAGCAGTAAAGCGGTGCAACAAAGGATGAAGAAATGTTTCATGCGGTTGTTCTTTTTACAAAGGGTTCCGGTAATACCCGGCATGCCCTTCAAAAATAGCCATATTGCCGCGGTGAAAACAGTCGTGTTGCGGCAGGGCCTCCAAAATTACAAATCATTAACAAAAATTAAGTTCCGACGCGGCCGCCCTGTTGCAGCGCATACCGCTATTTTTGTTGAAACGGTAAACAGTCGGTACCAGAATTATGAGAAAAAAACGCATCACGCTGGAACAGGTTGAAGTGACGGATTATGCCGCTGAGGGTAAGGCACTCGCCAAGGTTAACGGCAAGGCCATCTTCATAAAGGGAGCCGTGCCCGGCGATCTGGTGGACCTTCAACTGCTGCGCAACAAAAAAGACTGGGCCGAGGCCAAAGTAATCCATGTTCACCGCTACTCCTCCGAACGCACCGAACCGTTCTGCACCCATTTCGGTACCTGCGGCGGCTGTAAATGGCAGATGCTGCCTTATCCCCTTCAACTTGCCTACAAACAGCGTGAAGTGGAGCAGCATTTCCAGCGGATCGGCAAGGTTTCCGTTGGAGAAATCCTGCCCATCACCGGTGCGGAGGCCACAAGCGCCTACCGCAACAAACTCGAGTTCACCTTCAGCAACAAACGCTACCTGACCGATAACGAACGGGATGCCCTGCCGCAAACCGATGCCGCTGTTGTTTTTCCGGAACAAAACGCGGTGGGTTTTCATGCACCGGGCATCTTCGACAAGATCATCGACATCCGCAGCTGCGGCCTGATGGACGAGATCAACAACCGCATCCGCAATACCCTGCGGGACTATGCGCTGCATCAAAACCTGAGTTTCTACGACATCCGCCGGCATACCGGATGGCTGCGCAACATCATCATCCGTTACTGCACCACAGGTGAACTGATGGTGAATGTATGCATCGGCTATGAGGATTTACCTGCCACTGAAGCGATGCTTAACCATTTGCTGGAACAGGTTCCCGGAATCACCACCCTGCTCTACACCATAAATACCAAATGGAACGACAGCATCTTTGACCTGCAGCCACAGGTGTTTTTTGGCAAGGGGTATGTGCTGGAAACGCTGGGCGATTTCTCGTTCAAGATCGGGCCCAAATCGTTTTTTCAGACCAATACCCGGCAGGCCGAAAAACTCTATTCCATCGTACGTGAATTCGCGGCACTGAAAGGCCATGAAACCGTGTACGATCTTTATTGCGGCACGGGCTCCATCGGAATCTTCCTGAGCGGTAAGGCACGGAAAATCATCGGCGTGGACGTGATTGCCGATGCCATTGCAGATGCGCATGAAAACGCCGCACTGAATGGCATTTCCCACGCCGATTTTTTTGCGGGCGATGTGATCAAGATCTGTGACGACGCCTTCTTCGCCCGGCATGGAAGCCCCGACCTCGTCGTTACCGACCCGCCCCGCGCGGGCATGCACGAGAAGCTGGTAGAAAAATTGCTGCAGATGCGGGCGCCTCGCATTGTTTATGTGAGCTGCAATACCGCCACCCAGGCCCGCGATATCGCCCTGCTCTCGGAAGCCTATACGGTGGAAAAACTGCAGCCGGTCGATATGTTTCCGCATACCCACCACATCGAATCGGTGGCCTTGCTCAACAGAAAAGAATCATGATACGCCTTGCCCTCCGTTTGATCATCCTGCTCTCCGGTCTTTCGCTGGCCGCAGAAGCCCAGAACCTCTCTTCGGGTAGCCTTCGCCGTTATCCCGACTTTCCTTCGCAACGGGTTCCGCCCCGTACCGTGGACGTCTGGCTTCCCGAAGGATACGACAGTACGAAACGGTACGCCGTATTGTACATGCACGATGGGCAGATGCTGTTCGATTCGGCCATCACCTGGAACCGGCAGGAATGGGGCGTGGATGAAACGGCGGCAAGGCTGATGCGCAACCGGAGCGTAAGGCCCTTCATCGTGGTCGGCATCCGGAACAGCGGACCCGAACGGCATGCCGAATATTGCCCGCAAAAACCCTTCTCGCTGTTAAGCGCGGCCGACAGCACCCGTATGACCGATGTATTGCGCCCCGACGGTACGCCTTTTTTCGCGGTACCGATCCGTTCCGACCGCTATCTGGAATTTCTGGTGAAGGAGCTCAAGCCTTTTATTGACCGGAACTTTTCCACCAACCCCGACCGGAACAACACGTTCATTGCCGGCTCAAGCATGGGCGGGCTGATCAGCCTTTACGCCATTTGCGAATACCCCGAAACCTTTGGCGGAGCGGCCTGTATATCCACCCACTGGCCGGTGGTTTACAGCACCGGCAACAATCCCATGCCCGAAGCGCTCAGGCGTTATATGAAAAAACACCTGCCCGATCCGGCCACCCACCGCATCTATTTCGACTACGGTACCGAAACCCTCGACAAGCTCTATGAGCCGGATCAGCGCAAGGCCGATAAGCTGATGCGTGCGGCAGGATACAGATCAGCAAACTGGATCACCCTGAAATTCACCGGCGACGACCATAGCGAAAAGAGCTGGAACAAACGTCTCGCAAGACCCCTCGAATTTTTATTAGGCGCAAACTGAACGCCGGAGGTTAATAGCGATTGGATAACTGTAATGGATCAATTTTAATGGCCCAAACAGCTATCCGATCGGCATTATACGGGAAAACGTTTCGGCTAAAACTAACGTCACTTTCGTATAACTTGCATCCCCCATCATCGCAATGCACCGGCATTGTTTCAACAGCAATTGAAGATCCATGAGCCATCAAGCACAATCCTATCCCATCAAAGCCATCGCATTCGATGCCGACGACACGCTTTGGGTCAACGAACCCTATTTTCAGGAAGCGGAGCAGAAGTTCTGCGCCCTGATGGAGGACTATCTGCCCCGGCATGCCACAGCCAAGGAACTGTTTGCCACCGAAACCGGCAACCTCCCCCTATATGGCTACGGCATCAAGGGCTTTATGCTCTCGATGATTGAAACCGCACTGCGTATTTCCGAGAAGTCGGCGGATATGGCCGTTGTGGAGAAAGCGATTGAATACGGCAAGGAACTGTTGCAGAAACCCATTGAACTGCTGGACGGTATCGAATCGGTGCTCACCCAGCTCAAGCCCCATTACCGGCTGGTGGTGGCCACCAAGGGCGACCTGCTCGACCAGGAGCGTAAGCTCCGGAAGTCGGGGCTGGAGCCTTTCTTCCACCATATTGAAATCATGAGCGATAAGAAGGAAGCCGATTACCGCAAACTGATCCGGCACCTCGACATCCGCCCCGAAGAGTTCATGATGATCGGCAACTCGCTCAAATCGGATGTGCTGCCTGTACTGGCCATCGGCGGACATGCCGTTCATATTCCCTACCATACCACCTGGGCGCACGAACAGGTTGAGCATCATGTTACGCACGAGCGGTTTCTCGAAGCCCGCCATGCAGCCGATCTGCTGCCGGTATTGCTGAACGGATAGTTCGGTAAAGCGGCTTCTAGTCAGTACTTTTGAAGCCTGTTCGCGTTATGATCAATTTTTCCGCACTGCCCAAGGTCGATCTGCACCTGCACCTCGATTGCTCGCTGAGTTACGACGTGGTGCATAAGATCAATCCCGCCGTAACCCGGGAGCAATACCTGCGGGAATATGTGGCGCCTGAAAAATGTATCAACCTAACCGACTTCCTGACGCGCTCAGTCCGGGGATATCAGCTCATGCAAACACCCCGGCAGCTGGAATGGGTGGTCGACGACCTGTTCGAACAGCTGGCGGCCGACAATACGCTCTATGCCGAAATCCGTTTCGCCCCCTTTCTGCATGTGGCCGGAGGATTGCCGGTACACGATGTGGTGGCCATAACAGAATCGGCTACCCGAAATGCGGTGGAACGCACCGGCATCGAAGCCCGGCTGATCCTCTGCACCCTGCGCCATTTCACCCGTGGGCAAAGCATGGAAACCGCCATGCTCACCGATGCCTTCCGAAATACACTGGTGGCGGGTTTCGATGTGGCGGGCGATGAAGCAGGGTATCCGCTGGACAACCATGTGGACGCTTTCGCCTGGGCAAGACAACAGGGCATCCCTTGCACTGCTCATGCCGGCGAAGCCTGCGGCCCCGAAAGTGTCTGGGAAACACTCGAAAAGCTTCGTCCTGCACGCATCGGCCATGGGGTTCGCAGCGCGGAAGACGAGCGGCTGGTGGAGCACTTGCGGCGCAACCGGATCCATCTGGAACTCTGTCCCCATTGTAACGTATCCATCAATATTTACGAAACCCTGTCGCAGCACCCTATCGACAACCTCTACCGTGCCGGCGTTTCACTGAATGTGAATACCGACAACCGGGCCATCACGGCCACTACGCTCACCCGCGATTATGAACAACTGCACCGCTACTTCGAATGGAGTATCGCCGACTTCTACCAATGCAACCTGAATGCGCTCCATGCCGCATTTCTTGACGAAGCCACACGCCAAAACCTGATCACCCGCCTCACGGAAGCCTACAACCAATTCTGATCGGGAAGGACGAAACTGTTAAGATTTCCTTCCGGAAAAATGAATTCAACCCATAGTGTTAACTTGCGGTTTACAATCACGGAAGCCCCGAACTTATGCGCAGAACAACGCCGATAGTCCTCAACCTCATCATTATCAATGCACTGGCCTGGCTGGCGCAGCAGATGTTGAAGAGTCCGTTTGACCTTACGAATTGGGGCGCCCTGCATTATTTCGGCTCTTCCGACTTCAAGCCGCATCAGCTGATCACCACCATGTTTCTGCACGACACGGCAGGTATAGCGCATATCCTGTTCAACATGTTCGGGCTCTGGATGTTCGGCAGCATCCTCGAAAACCGGTTTGGCTCCAAGCGTTTTCTGATCTTCTACCTCATCTGCGGTTTGGGTGCAGGATTGCTGACCCAGCTTACGGTTCCCTACAGCGCCGAACTCTTTTCCAAAACTGAAGCCGGCATCCGGGCAGCCACCCAGAACAATGTTTCCGCAGCCACCATCGTGGAAGCCTACAAGCAGGAGTTCAGTGCCATCGGGGCATCGGGGGCCATCATGGGAATCATGGCGGCATTCGCCTACCTCTATCCCAATGCCGAAATGTATGTGATGCTGATTCCCATTCCGGTAAAAGCCAAGTATGTGATTCCGGTGATGGTATTGATTGACCTGTTCGGAGGACTGCAGCAAATTCCCGGAAGCAACATCGCCCACTTCGCACACCTGGGCGGGGCGCTTATCGGGTTCCTGCTGGTGCTCTTCTGGCGGAGGAGGGGAGAAATCGATTCTTATTAAACACAAGCCGCTACCATGGGAGAGTCGGAACGCTATATCGATTACCGCGACATCCGTAAGAAGATTACGCTGGGCAGTGATGACAATGCCCTGATGGCTGCTATCACCATCAACATCCTCTTCTTCGTATTGCTGATGGTGATGCAGGTTATTTATTTTTTCTTCCAGATCGACAAAATGGTATTCTACCGGCAGGTGGTTCCCTGGTTCATCCTTTCCGGCAATCCCGTTGCCTTTACCGAAAAACCCTGGACCCTGCTCACCTACATGTTCACCCATTATTCCTTCATACGCATGCTGAGCAATATGCTCTGGCTTTGGTCGTTCGGGCATATCCTGCAAGACCTTTCGGGTAACAGCAGGCTGATTCCCATCTACCTCTATGGCGGATTGATCGGCGGTATCATCTTTCTGCTGGGCGGATTCCTGCCGCAGCCCACAGGTTACCCGGGCTTTCTGGAAGGAAGTACGACGGGCACCCTGGCCCTGGCCACAGCCACAACCATGCTCTCCCCCCGTTACCGGTTTTTCCGTAACCTGGGTTCAGGCGTGCCGTTATGGGTGTTCACATTGATTTTTTTGCTGATTGTTTTTGCCGGGCTTTATCCCTTCGGTATGGCGCATAAGCTGGCACATCTTGGTGCGGCACTCAGCGGCGCGGGATTCGTATTGCTTTTGCGCAAAGGATACGATCCGGGAGCCTGGATGCACCGGCTTTATTTCCGCTTCATGCACCTGTTCAGTCCCGATAGCAGCAAGGAGCGCAGCCGGACCCGCGACAGGATCTTTTACAAAAACGACGGACGATCCCCTTTCAAAAGGGAGCATAAGATCACACAGGAACGTGTAGACGAAATTTTGGAGAAGATCCATGAACATGGCTACCATTTCCTGACCGAGGAGGAAAAGAACCTGCTGAAAAGGGCCTCCGAAGAAGGCATCATCTAAACAAGTCCGGGATCAACGTCATGGCCAAAAGCATCATCCGCATCATATCGAAAAAGATGGCTGCCGGAATCACCCTTGGTGTGGCCGCCCTGTTCACCATGTCCTGCCATGGAAAATACCTGTTCACCGGAGGATTCTGGCCGCTGGCCCTGCTACCGCTGGCTGCGTTGTATCTTCTGGCCCTGCTGCTTATTTTATGCCTGCTCTGGCTTCTGCTCCGCTCAAAATGGAGCCTGGTTTTTCCCTGCACGGTACTGCTGAACCTGAAGCCTGCACAGCATCTGATTCCTTTCCGAACGCCTTCTTCCTTCACTGCGGAACGACCCAAAAGCGGCTTAAGGGTGATGAGCTGGAACGTGGCCCAGTTCGACATCCTCTTCAACAAACAACAACCCTATAAGCGGGAGGAAATGATGGCGCTCATCAACACCTACCAACCCGATATCGCCTGTTTTCAGGAAATGGTAGCCGGCGACTCTCCGGTAAACCTGAACACACCCTATTACCATAAATACAGTTTTTTTCCGATTGAAGGATTTGCCGAAGGACTGAAACTGCCCAACTATTTTTACAGCTATAATCCCAGGGAAGATTTTCTGATCCATCAGCATTTCGGAGTCGCCGTCTTTTCGCGTTACCCGATTGTGAACACAAAAAAAATCGCTGTGGGCGAAGGAGGGTACAACGACCTGTTCCAGTATTGTGATATCGCCGCCGGACCGGATACCATCCGGGTGTTCAACATACACCTGCAGTCGCTGAAATTCAGCCGTACCAACCTCAACTTTATCGACAATCCCACCATGGAAACTTCGGGCGATGTCAGCAAATCGAAAAACATCCTCCGGAAGTTCCGCTATGCGCTTTCCAAACGGAAGGTGCAGGCCGACCGGGTCCGCGAAGAGATTGACCGGAGCCCCTATCCGGTACTGGTATGCGGCGACTTCAACGATGTACCCAATTCCTACGCCTATCAGACCATCGGGGAAAACCTGCAAAACTGTTTCGCCGAAAAAGGAGCGGGAATCGGCCGCACCTTCAGCAAAATCGCTCCCACCCTGCGTATCGACAATATCTTCTGCTCCCGAAGCTTCAGCGTAGGCCAGTTCACCCGTATCGAAAAACAACTCAGCGACCATTATCCGGTCATCGCCGACCTTCAGTCCGGTAAGCGCTAATCGGTTATTTTTGCCGCACGCTGCGCCTTCATCCGAACAGGTATGAAACAGGCCCGGCAACCAAACACCATGGCACTCAGCATCTACAACTCCTATACCCGCCAAAAGGAAGTGTTCACCCCGATCCATCCGGGCATTGTGGGCATGTATGTGTGCGGTCCCACGGTAAGCGGCGAAAGCCATCTAGGCCATGCACGACCTTATATCACCTTCGATGTGGTGTACCGCTATCTGCTGCACAAGGGATACCAGGTGCGTTATGTGCGCAACATCACCGATGCCGGACATTTCGAGGAAGAGGGGCGCGCCGCCGAAGACAAGGTGGGTGCCCGTGCGCAGCTCGAAAAGATGGAACCGATGGAACTGGTGCAGAAATACACCAACCGATTCCACTGGGCCATGTTACAGTTCAATTGCAAGGAACCGAGCATAGAACCCACGGCCACCGGACATATCGTCGAGCAGATCAGCATGATCGAGCAGATCATTGAAGCGGGTTATGCCTATGTGTCGAACGGCTCGGTGTATTTCGATGTGCACAAGTATGCGGCAACGCATCCCTACGGAAAACTCAGCGGCCGGGTTGTGGATGAGCTGCTGCAAAACACCCGCGAGCTCGATGGTCAGGAGGAAAAACGCAACGCTGCCGATTTTGCCCTCTGGAAATCGGCACCGCCCGGGCATATCATGCGCTGGAGAAGCCCCTGGGGAGAAGGGTTCCCCGGATGGCATATCGAATGCTCTGCCATGTCGGCCAAGTATCTGGGGCAGCATTTCGACATCCATGGCGGCGGTATGGACCTGCTGTTTCCCCACCATGAAAGCGAAATCGCGCAAAGCACGATCTGCCATCATCAGGCGCCGGTGAAATACTGGATGCATAACAACATGATCACCATCAACGGCAAGAAGATGGGGAAGAGTTACAACAATGTGATCCGCCTCACCGAAATGTTCGACGGCTCCCATCCGCTGCTGGAACAGGCCTATCATCCCATGACCATCCGGTTCTTCATCCTGCAAAGCCATTACCGGAGTCCGGTCGACTTCAGCAACGAAGCCCTGCAGGCCAGCGAAAAAGCCTTCCGCCGGCTTTGGGATGCTTATGAACTGCTGCAGACATTTTCCGGTGCCAATACGCAGCCTCCCTCAGATGCCGCACTTGATGAAAAACTGAACCGGCTGCTGGATGAATGCTATGTTTTTCTGGATGACGATTTCAGCACGGCAAAAGTCATCGCCCATTTTTTTGAACTCGCTCCTGTCATCAATTCCATCAAGGCCGGAAACATTCCCCTGCAAGCGCTTTCGGGCAGTACCGTACTGCGGATGCAGCAGGAGTTCAAAACCCTGCTGGAAGATATTTTCGGATTAAAAAACATGGGGCAGGAAAACAACAAGGCCATGGACGGTGTCATGCAGCTGATCATCGACATCCGTAACGAAGCCAAAGGCCGGAAGGACTATTCCACTTCCGACGCCATCCGGAAAAAACTGGGCGATCTGGGCATTTCCATCAAGGATGAGAAAGACGGAAGCGTCAGCTGGGAACTTGTCTGAGTATTGACAATCAGCGCTTTGTCATAATGCCTGAAAAAAACTGCTGAAAAAAAGGGTGATTTTTCTCAGCGCCTGTTTTTTTTCGGATTTCCTCCCTATATTTGTCTCCTACGATTATTTAATATCCCTGACGACCACTACGAACTAACATCCAAGTTCCTCTTCTACCCCAAAGAAGTTTAATATCTGTTTTGAAAAGACCGGTCTGTGTCAACATTAAATTCTTTAGGAATGGAAAAGAAATGGTACGCCCTGTACACAAGGCAGAACGCCGAAAAAAAGATTTCAGGGATGCTGAGTGGAAAAGGCATTGAAAACTTCTACCCTGTAAACAACTACCTCGCCAAAAACATCAACCGCAAAAAGCTGGTCACACCGCTATTCAGCACCTACCTGTTCGCTTATATGAATGAAAAGGAGGTTGCCGAAGTAGGCCGGATCAACGGAATTCGGTTCATCTACTGGATGGCGAAGCCTGTGGTGATCGAGGAGCAGGAAATCGACCTGATCAAGACCCTTTCAGCGAATTATGTCAACATCCAACTGGAAAAAATACCTGTAAGCATAGGCGAATCCGCCGGCATCGTGGAAGCCCGGGAATCATCGATCCCCTTCAGCTACTCGACGCTTCGTGTAAAACTGCCCACGCTGGGCTATATCGCCACCGGCGAAAAGAAACCGGTTTCCCGCGAAGAGGATATCCTCGTTCCGGTTCAACCGCAATTCCATCTTTTCTCCCGGAGGCTGAGCAGCCTGTTCACCTGATTGCCGGCATAATTTTTTTCGTTCCGCTTTAATATCCGGTAGAGGCATTGATCATTCAATGCCTTTTTTCATGCCTCCAAGTTTCCTGTTTCGAAATGTTCTACCTTGTCTGGCATCCTTATTTCCGGAAGCAACCAAAATTTTTTTGCCATGAAGCATCGTTTCGCCTGGCTGCCGCTTTGCCTGATTACAGCAGCCGTATGGGCCCAGCCCGCAATCATTCCACAACCGGTACAAATAACAACACGTGAAGGAAGTTTCATTCTTTCCGAACCATTGGGTATTGAAGCCCCCGATCTTCCCGGATTGAAACATCCACTGCAACAATTGTGCAGCAAACTGGGCGGAGCAACCGGAGTTTCCTGCAGGCTGAACGACAAAAGCATCAGCCCTGCAATCAGGCTGGTTCATGATAAGGAATCCGGTATTCCCAAAGAAGGCTATGTACTCCATGTAGGCAGATCGCAAGTGTTGCTTACCGCTGCGGATGCCACAGGTTTTTTTTACGGCATCCAGACCCTGCTGCAGCTATTCCCTCCCGAAATCGAGCAAAGTCAGAAGGTTAGCAAGTCGCTCCGGGAAATTCCCTGCGTTTCCATCACCGATTATCCCCGCTTCGGATGGCGCGGACTGATGCTCGATGTATCAAGACATTTTTTCACGGTTCAGGAAGTGAAAGACTTCATCGACCAGATGGTACGCTACAAATACAATACCCTGCACTGGCATCTTACCGACGATGAGGGCTGGCGGGTGGAAATCAAACAACTGCCCTTACTCACTTCGGTAGGCGCATGGAATGTGCAGAAGACCGGATATTTCGGCGAATTCAAACCGCCATTGCGCGATGAACCCAGAAACTACGGAGGCTTTTATACGCAGGACCAGATCCGGGACGTGGTGGCCTATGCGGCGGAACGTTTTGTGCGCGTGCTACCCGAAATCGATGTGCCTGGACACAGTCTGGCCGCCATAGCCAGTTATCCCGAACTCTCCTGCACGAAGGAAGCGGTGAATTACCGTGTACGTTCAGGAGAGGAAATCATGGACTGGCACGACGACGGCACATTCACCGCACTGGTGGACAATACACTTTGCCCGGCCAATGAAAAAGTGTATGACTTTCTCGACAAGGTCTTTGGCGAACTGGCCACAATCTTCCCCTTCGAATACATCCATGTGGGCGGCGATGAATGCGCCCGTAACTTCTGGATGAAAAGCCCTGCCGTACAGGCACTGATGGCCCGCGAGAAACTCAGGGATATGAACGCCGTACAGGCTTATTTCGAAAAACGGGTGGCGCGGCTATTGGAAGCCCGGGGAAAGAAAATGATTGGATGGGATGAGATTCTGGAAGGCGAATTGCCGGGAAATGCAACGGTGATGAGCTGGCGCGGCGAAAAGGGCGGCATCAAGGCGACCCAGGCAGGACACGATGTGGTGATGAGCCCGACATCCTATGCCTATCTTGATTTCATGCAGGCCGATCCCATCATCGAACCCCGGGTCTATGCAACGCTTCGGCTCAAAACGGCTTACGGGTTCAATCCCGTTCCCGAAGGGGCCGACCCGAAACATATCCTGGGCGGGCAGGCCAACATCTGGACCGAACAGATTTACAATACGCGGCATTTGCAGTATATGACCTGGCCGCGCGCGTTTGCCATCGCTGAATCGGTATGGTCGCCTGCTGAACGGAAAAACTGGCCCGACTTCGTATCGCGGGTGGAACAGCATATGCACCGGTTCAACGTGCAGCAGATCAAGTTTGCGCCGAGCATGTACGACCCGATTTTTGAGGTGAAACGAAATGCTTCCGGAAAATTGCAGGTGGCAGTTTCCACCGAAATAGACAGCCTCGATATCCGCTACAGTTTCGACAATTCGTTTCCCGACCAGTTTTATCCGAAATATACCGGCCCGCTCACGGTTCCCGACGATGCCGCCCAGCTTCGGGTAATCACCTACCGCGGAAATACACCAGTCGGCAGAATGAATACCCTGACCGTGGAGGAGATGAAAAAAAGAATCGGAAAAGGAAAATGATTAGGAATGCCGGGGTCCTCCGGTTTTCCGGAACGCTTCATAAATGGCATCCTGTATGGATGAACGCACATTCAGCTTCGACAGCTTGTTGTTGGCACCTCCCTCGGGCATGACCCGGTTGCTCAGAAAAACATAAACCAGCCCGTACGCAGGATCGGCCCAGGTGCAGGTACCCGTAAATCCCGTATGTCCGAACGCGCGTTGGGAAACATAAGCAGCAGGATAAGGTTCCTTGCGTATGGCGTTGTCCTTTTCGGGCTTGTCAAATCCCAGTCCACGGCGGCTGATTCCGCTCTGGTACGCACAAAACTTACGCACGGTCTCTTCCTTCAAATAGCGACGGTTCTTGTACAAACCGCCATCGAGCAACATTTGCATCAGCGCGGCAATATCATAGGCAGAGCTGAAAAGTCCCGCATGGCCGGCGACTCCGCCCATCATGGCTGCACCGGGATCGTGCACATCGCCCTGAAGCAGTTGTCGCCGAAAACAGGCTTCCTGCTCAGTCGGAACCAACTTTCCTGATGCCACATATCCGCGGGGATTGAAGCCTATGGAGGAAAGAGCCATCGGCCGGTAGAATTGTTTTTGTACAAAAGCATCAAGGGTCTGGCCGCTTACCGCTTCAACAATAAGACCCAGAAAAATGAAATCATTGTCGCTGTACACATATTTTTCCTCACGCGAAACCGGACTCTCCAGCAGACGGCGCAGCAGCGTATCCTGCCAGTCGCGGCGCAGATAAACTCCTTCGGCAACCCGCGTACAGTAGAGGCTGTCACAT
>CAZZLI010000062.1:0-16875 GCA_964655055.1 uncultured Ferruginibacter sp. | reverse complement strand
TCCCGTAGAAAATCCTCGGGTGAAAAGTGGCACCGCAGCAACACGCTCACCGTTAGCAGCAAGTGTATGAAGAAGGCAAGCACCCATAATAACCTTTTAACTGCAAATAAAGATGCATCAGTATTATGGGACTATTTAAAAAATAATCCTCTATTACCAGAACATTTCTTGCCAAAAAGTCAAAAAGTAGTATGGTGGAAATGTTCTCATGGTCATTCTTATTCTCAAAGAATTGCTCATTTCACAAATGGAATAGGATGCCCTTTTTGTAAAAATAAAAAAGCTAGTAGTACAAATAACCTTGCTTCCACATATCCTGAATTACTTAGGAAATGGAATTATGAGAAAAACATTATTAGACCTGATGAAATTTTACCTGGTAGCGATAAAATTGTATGGTGGAAATGTGAAAAATGTCTTTTCGAATTCCAAGCAAGAATCGCCAACATTACCAAGCGAAAAAAAGGTTGCCCTAAGTGTCATCTTACTTCCATTAAGTCAAACAATGTTAAATTGGGGATTGCCCGTAGTGGTATGCTAAGTGATAAATACCCTGAGCTAATCAAAGAATGGGACTTTGAAAAGAATGTTTTATCGCCTCATGAACTTAGTATTAAAAGTGGTAAAAAAGTATGGTGGCAATGTAAAAAAGGACATAGTTGGTGTGTGTCTATAAAATCCAGAGTAGACAGGGGTGGAACAGGTTGCCCATTATGCAACCCTCAGGCTTCTAAACAAGAAATTGGACTCTTTTTAGTACTAAAAGATGTATTTCCTGACGCCCAAAATCACATTAAGATCAGTAAAATTAATGTTGATATATTAATTCCTTCAAAAAAAATAGTAATAGAATTAGACGGACACCCTTGGCATTCAAAAACGGAAAATAAGGATATTCAAAAGAACACGACTCTTGATAAACTGGGATATTTTGTTTTAAGAGTTAGAGACAAAAGACTAAATAATATTGGAGGTAATACTGTACACTTTGAAAGCAAAGACTCTATTGAAACTATTTCTAAAATTGTTTTACAATACCTTAGAAGGAACATTAGCTTGACTAGCAATCAAAAAGATATAATCCACAGAATTCTATCTTCGGAGGAAGATTATTTCAATGAAATTTTATCACGGGTAATTGAAGAATATTATGAAGTTGCAGAGCAGAAGTCTGTAAAATATTTATACCCTCATCTTTTAATGGATTTTACAACTGATTTAAATAGAGGTTTGGACCTTTCCAATTTTACAATTGGAAGTAATAAAATGATAAAATGGAAATGCCACCTATGTTCCCATATGTGGGACGCATCCATAGTAAGCAGAGTTAAAGGGCGAGGTTGTCAAAATTGTGCCCGTAAAAATCATGGAAATCTTTTCAGATCGGCAATTGTCAAAAAGAAGGGGAGTTTCTTTGCCGCATACCCAAATCTAATAACTGAATGGAATTGGGAAAGAAATGAAAAAATCAATCCAAACCATTACTCAGCTGGCAGTCAAGTTAAGGCATGGTGGAAATGTCAATATGGTCACGAATGGCAATCAATAATAAATTCAAGAACAAGTGGAACCGGATGTCCATATTGCAAAAGAAAAATTAAACCTGCTGCTAACAGCGGTTTGGCGTAATGGCGGGTTCACTGCTTCGTATGACAGTCTTGTGCTAGGTTCAAGTGTAGTTCTTCGATTGAACTTTTGTGCTAAAAATCCGCCACTACGCCAAGCCGCAAACCGTTAGCTGCCACTGTAAAACGTTTCAGAAATTTACTATCTTTACTAAATGGACATTCGTTCTATAATAACAATTGATAATGAAATTCTGGGCGGTCAACCAGTTTTTACCGGAACCCGAGTTCCTGTTGAAACTTTATTTGATCATTTAGAAGCTGGAGTTTCAATCGATGAGTTCCTCGATGATTTTCCTTCTGTTTCCCGACAACAGGCAATTGAATTACTTGAGGCTGCAAACAAGATTCTGACTTCAAAAAACATAGAGCAACTTTATGCGGCTGTTGCTTGACGAAAATCTACCCAAGCGCCTCAAAATTGATTTTTCGGCACATGAAGTTTATACGGTGCGGGAAAAGGGTTGGAACGGGATAAAAAACGGAGAACTTATTAAATTACTACTAGCAGACAAATTTGATGTTTTGTTAACCTTTGATAAGAATCTTCAACATCAACAAAACTTTAAAAAATATCCAGTGACGGTAATAGTTTTATCTGCAGCAAATAATACTTATCTAACATTAAGTTCACTTTCTCCTAAAGTCAATGGAATTCTTGAAGCAGAAGTTTTATCGCCTGGTATTATTATTGTCTCCGCGGACAACCGCGGCAGCTAACATCAGCTTTATGCAAGCCGGGGGACAGAATATATCCTGGTCATTTGTAATTCTGACCGAGCTTTAGTAATTCGGCCGTAGCGACATTAAACTAAAGCCACCAAAGCGGTACCCGGCCAACCCAGCGACAGAACACGAATGCCCGTCCTGCACAAAGCCCTAACCGTTATGAAGTACAAGCGCAAGCCAAGTCTCTGATAAACAGATCTAAAACACAAGCGCTTTTTCCTCCCACTCCTGTTTTTATCCTTCTGAACTTGATCAGAAATAACCAACCCCCAAACAGCAGCCTGATTCGCCGGTGCCGGGCAATAGTTGCTTGATATGCCCGGATTGCAAAACCCATAAACTGCAACAGAGACCCAAGCTAATGCCAGCTTCACAAAAGAAAAATCCCGGTTGATCAGCACTGCCAACCAACTGAAACCCTTTCTAGCACGGCAGTACAAAAAGCAATCCTGTTTTTGATATGTTGGTTTTATTTTATTAGAATATTGCACCATTTGGCTCAAACCATACAATAGAATTTTCACCATCGCTGCGGCTTAACCCAATAATTTGTATTTTAGGGCTGTGAGCAAATCCAGGAAATCCGGAAAAACAAAATGGCTGCTGGCCTTCCTCCTGCTGCTGATTATGGCGGCTGTGGTGGCCATTCCCTTCCGCCACCGGATAGAAAACCGCTTGCGTCAACTTTATCGGCTGGCCAAAAACAGGATCGAAGGCGACGCGGTAGCCACCTGTGAAAACTGCGCATCCCTCTTCAACGACGGCATTGCCGCCCATGCATCCGCCTACCGCAATTCGCTCATCAGTCCGCAGCAAACCATGACCGATGTTGACGCACTCACACAACAAGGCATTCTGAAACCCATAGAAGACAATGATTTTTATTCGCTTGACGGGCTCACGCATTCCCGGCCGGTGGTAGTTCCCAGAGCCCTGGATTTTCTGGATGAACTTGCCTCTGTTTACAGCGAAAATTGCAAAAGCAGGGATCTGGAATATGTACCCTTCCGCATCAGCAGCGCCACCCGCTCCCGGAACTCGGTACAACAACTTCAGAAAGAGAATAACAACGCCATCGACAACAGCGCCCATCTGTACGGAAAAACCATAGACATCAGTTATGCCGCCTTCAACGGCTCCGGCGCGCAGCGAAAACAGTTCATTGCCGCACTCTCCGATCTCAACAAGCAGGGCAAATGCAAAGTGAAGTACGAGAAAAACGGCTGCCTGCACATTACTGTCAATTAAAGACGGCCCCCTCGGGCTTTTCCATACCTCCGAGCGCTAACACCTTGAATTCCTTTGCTCCATACGATTTACAATAAATTGTGTTTTGTATTTGACCGCCCATTTGACTATTTTCACGCTCAGGCTCATTCTCAAGACCCTGTTGAGCCTCTATTACCTCATACCAAACTGATGAAGCTTATCCGAAGTGTATTATTTTTTTCCCCCGTTTGGGCTACCTGTTTATGGCTTATGACTTCCTGCGGCGGTGAAAAGCAGAAAGCCCCCACCGTGATTCCCGAAGTCAATGTGGTGACCGTCGGGCAAAAGACCATTCCGGTTTATACCGATTATGTGGGTGAAACCTACGGCGAAGCCGATGTGGAGATCATGCCACGCGTGGACGGACTGATTACCGGCATCCATTTCCGCGAGGGCAGCCCGGTACAAAAAGGACAACTGCTCTACACCATCGACGACCTGCCCCTGCGCAACAAGGTAGCCGCCGCTTCGGCCCAGCTGGCCCAGGCCAATACCCAGATGGTGCGCATGAAATCCGACCTCGACCGGGTGCGCCCGCTTACGGAAATGAATGCGCTCAGCCGGCGCGAACTGGATGCGGCTGTAGCCGGATATGGCGCTTCGGTAAATGAGGTATCAATGGCGAAGGCTTCGCTCGACAATGCCCGCATCGAACTGGGATACAGCCGCATCACCGCCCCTATTTCGGGCATCATCGGCATTTCCAAGGTCAGGCAGGGTGACTACGTGTCCCGCGGTCCGCTCAACGCATCGCTCAATACCATTTCCTCCATCGGTGAAGTAAGGGTGCGCTTCGCCATCAGCGAAAGCGAATACCTGCGCTATGCAAAAGGAGCGGCCGACAGCACGGGCAAGGTGCGCGCCAGCAATGCGCTGAACATTCCCGTGCAACTCATCCTCAGCGATGGCAGCCTGTTTACGGAAGAGGGGGCTATCAATACCGCCAATCGCCAGATTGATCCGGCCACCGGCTCCCTCCTGCTGCAGGCCACATTCAAAAACAACAGCCGGCTTCTGCGGCCCGGGCAATATGTGAAAGTGCGCTTCAAGACCGACAACCACGAGAATGCCGTGTTGATACCCCAGCAGGCGGTCAATCAGATGCAGAACCTCTATCAGGTGTTTGTACTGACCGACAGCAACCGTCTTTCGCCCCGCATCATCAAAACCGGCGCCCGCAGCGGCAGCAACTGGATTGTGACCGAAGGCCTGCGCCCGGGCGAAAAAATCGCCGTGGTGGGCAATGCCGGCATCAAGCCCGACATGGTGGTGAAACCGGCCCTGCTTCCCTGGAACTACGATTCAACCAGCGCACAGTAACTGCGGGGCATCTTCCATCCAATTCAACCGCACCGAAAGCTTATGAGTGAATTCTTTATACGGAGGCCGATTGTAGCCATGGTGATTTCCATACTCATCGTCATCATGGGCGTGCTCAGCATCGGAGGAATTCCGGTATCCAAATACCCCGAAATCACCCCGCCCATGGTACAGGTATCGGCCTCCTACAACGGAGCCAATGCCGTCAACATGGAACAGGCCGTAGCCACGCCCATCGAGCAGCAGGTGAACGGTGTGGAAGGCATGCTCTACATGAAGAGCGTGAACGCCAACAACGGCACAACGGTGCTTCAGGTTTCCTTTGAAGTGGGCACCGACCTCGACAAGGTGAACATGCTTACGCAAAACCGCGTATCGGCAGCAACGCCCTTTCTGCCGCCGGATGTGAAGAATATCGGGGTGACTGTAAAAAAGTCGCTCACCTTTCCGCTGATGATGGTGTCGCTTTTCTCCCCCACCAAGGGATATGATGCCGCGTTCATCAACAACTACGCGTTCATCAACCTGGTCGATGAACTCAAGCGGATCAAAGGTGTGGGCGACGTATCCGTCATGGGCGGCTCGGAATATGCCATGCGTGTATGGCTGAAGCCGGACCGGCTTTCAGCATTCGGGCTCACGGCCTCGGACGTCATCAATTCCCTCCGCGAGCAAAACAACATTGTACCCGGCGGCAGTTTCGGCGATCAGCCCGCTGCTCCCGGAACGGAAAACACCTACACGGCCCTGCTGCAGCAACGGCTGGTATCGGAAGAGGAATTCGGAAATATCATCATCAAGTCTGCAGGGAACGGTGCACAGGTCAAAGTAAGCGATGTGGCCCGCGTGGAACTGGGCAATCAGGTGTATGGAGTAAGCAGTTTCACAAACGGACTACCCAGCGCTGCTGTCGCCATCTACCAGATTCCGGGATCGAACGGGTTACAGGTGTCGGAACTGGTCAAGGCCAAGATGGAGGAAATCAAAAAGAAATTTCCCAAAGGACTCGATTACAAACTCTCGCTCGATACCACGGAAGCCATCAGCGCCGGTATCGAAGAAATCATCCATACGCTGGGCGAAGCGGTGCTGCTGGTGATCCTGGTGGTGTTCCTGTTTCTGCAGGACTGGCGGGCTACGCTCATCCCACTGATTACCGTGCCCGTATCGTTGATCGGCACATTCATCTTTTTTCCGTTGCTGGGTTTTTCCATCAACACGCTATCCCTTCTGGGTATGGTACTGGCCATCGGTTTGGTGGTCGATGATGCCATTGTGGTGGTGGAAGCGGTCATGCATCATCTTGAACACGGCCTCGATCCCAAAGCCGCCACCCGCAAGGCCATGAAGGAAGTGGGTGGCCCTGTGGTGGCCATCGCCGTCATTCTTTGTGCTGTTTTCATTCCGGTGGCACTTTCCGGTGGAATCACCGGCATGTTGTACCAACAGTTCGCCATCACCATTGCCATATCGGTAGCGCTATCCGCTTTCAACGCGCTTACCTTAAGCCCGGCCCTGGCCGCTTTGCTGCTGAAACCGAAAAAAGAATCGAAGGGACTGCTCGCACGCTTTTTTGCCGCATTCAACCGCATGTTCGACCGGTTCACCAACGGCTATGCGAAACTGGCCGGATTCGCCGCACGGAAACTGGTGATAGCCGTACTGCTGCTCGTGGTGATTGTGGCAGGCGCCGGCATTTTCGGCAAACTGGTACCCGGCGGATTTGTTCCGGAGGAAGATGAGGGTTATTTCATGATGGCCGTGCAACTGCCCGATGCCGCCTCACTGGGCCGCACCGAAGCAGCTGCCGCAAAAGTGGCCCGGCTGGTGGAGCAGGAAGAGGGAATCGAAACCGTCACGCTGATCAACGGATACAACCTGATGTCGTCGACCTTCGCACCGAATTCCGCTACGCTCTTCATTGTACTGAAAAACTGGGCCGACCGCGAAAAGACTTCCGCGCAACTGGTCCGGAAAGTCAACCACCTGATGATCAAGAATGTGACGGAAGCCACCGCACTGGCTTTTGGTCCGCCTCCCATACCCGGGCTCGGAAGCTCGGCAGGATTCACCATCATGCTGCAGGACAAATCGGGCAAGTCGCCCGCTTACCTGGCCGAACAGACGCAGAAATACATTGCCGCGGTGAACAAGCGACCTGAAATAGGGCGTATCATGACCTTGTTCCGCGCCAAGGCCCCGCAGAAAAACATCGAGGTCGACAAGGAGAAAGTGCAGAAGCTGGGCATGCGCCTGTCGGATGTGAACGGCACCATCTCCACGTTTCTGGGCGGCAGCTTTGTCAACAACTACAATGCCTTTGGCAGGCAGTACCGCACCTATGTGCAGGCCGATGCCGATTACCGGATGAAGCCCGATGACATCAACCAGTTTTATGTGCGCGACGACAAGGGCGTGATGGTCAACCTCGCCACCCTGGTGAAAGTAACCGATACAAGCGGGCCCTCTTTCACCAACCATTTCAACATCTATCGTGCTGCCGAACTTTCGGGTGCACCCGCGGATGGCTATAGTTCCTCACAAGCGTTGGCAGCGCTGGAAGAAGTGGCCAAGGAAGTATTGCCCCCCGATATGGGCTATCAGTGGTCGAACCTGAGTTATCAGGAAAAGGAAGGCGAAGGAAAAGGGGCTTCCGTATTCATCATGGCGCTGGTATTTGTTTTCCTGATTCTGGCTGCGCAATACGAAAGCTGGAAGCTCCCCTTCAGCGTACTGCTCGGTACCCCCTGGGCGGTGATGGGCGCCATGCTGGGTCTTTTTGTGGCTGGCTTGTTTTCAGCCACCTATGTGAACAACGTATTCGCGCAAATCGGATTGGTGATGCTGATCGGGCTGAATGCGAAGAACGCGATTCTGATTGTGGAATATGCCAAGATGAAAAAAGAAATGGAGGGCATGGATACGCTGACTGCGGCTATAGAAGGGGCGCGGCTCCGGTTCCGGCCGATCCTGATGACCTCGCTTGCCTTCATACTCGGTGTGATTCCTTTGTTGCGGGCCTCGGGTGCAGGCGCACAGGCCCGTCGTGTGCTGGGCACCACCGTATTCAGCGGCATGCTCATTGCCACCATCCTGGGCGTACTGCTGATACCGGCCCTTTATGTGCTGATTGAAGGAAAGAAAAAATCCGCAGCAGCCGTCGCACCCGTAAACGGAACGGATGAACCCGATACAACGACGCATCATGCATAAGAAACATACAGGCATCCTATCGCTCATCGCCGTACTGTACTTCATCGTGCTGCCGGGCTGCCGGATTGCGCGTCCCTATTCAGGTCCCGACAACTCATCGGCACCGGCACAGTACCGCGACACCGTAACGGTTGCCGATACTACCGCGCTGATGAAATGGTTCGACCTGTATCAGGACACCGCACTGCGCAAAATCATCCGTACCGCGCTCGACAATAACCGCGACCTGCTGGCGGCCGGTGCCAAAATCGAAGAAGCCCGGCTCATCAGCGGCATCATCAAAGCCAACCTCTATCCGCGTTTTGATTACGCTGCCCGTGCGGGAGGCGGACAGGCAGGCAGCAGCGCAAGGCAAGTTGCCGCCGGGGTTGATGGAACACTGTTCAATGCATTCGGCGTGATGAACTGGGAACTCGACATTTGGGGAAAGCTCAGGGGACAAACCCGCGCAGCGGTGGCACAATATCTGGCCGTAAGCGAAAACAGGAATGCGTTGCGGTTCAGCCTGGTTGCAGAAGCCGCATCGCTGTATTTTCTCTTGCGCGATCTCGACAACCGGCTGGGCATTGCAGAGAAAACACTTGCTGCCCGAAAAGAAAGCACCAAGATCATCCGCGCCCGTTTCAGCAAGGGGTATATTTCCGAAATCGATTTGCTGCTGGCCGTACAGCAGGAAAGCCTGGCCGCTGCAGCCATTCCCAATCTGAAACGGCAGATTGTTCAAACAGAAAATGCGCTGCGCCTGTTGATGGGCATGTCGCCCGGAGCCATACCGCGCGGGCTTTCCAATTTCGACCAGATTCTATCCCCCGAAATACCGGTAGGACTTCCCTCCCAGTTGCTGGAAAGAAGACCCGATATCCGCGCCGCCGAAAAATTGCTGAATGCGCAGTATGAGAAAATCGGGGTGGCACAAGCCAACCGCTTCCCCACGCTGAGCCTCACTGCCCTGCTGGGTTTCGCCAGTCCCCAATTAAGCAATTTCATTTCCGGCAACGGCTTTGTCGCCAATGGTTTCGGGGGACTCACCGGACCCATTTTCAACTTCCGTCAGAACAAGAACCAGATAGAAGTGGAAAAACAGCGTACCCGTCAGGCCCAGTTGCAGTATGAGCAGACGGTGTTGACCGCGTTCCGCGATGTGGACAATGCACTCAACAATTACCGCACATTCAATGAAGAATACGAGCAGCGGAACAAGCAGGTGAAAGCCGCAGCCAAATCGCTCGAACTGCACCGGGCCCGTTACGACAACGGGTACACGTCCTACCTTGAAGTGACGGTGCAGGAAACCAACCTCTTTGACGCATTGTTCCAGCAATCCATCACCCTGCAGGGAAAGCTCAACGCCATTGTGCAACTGTACCGGGCGCTGGGCGGAGGTTGGGAATAGTTGGTACATCATTCCCATTTCACTAAAAATGTTGATCCTACCGGAACCGTAATTCAATTTCATTATTGGTGTCAGATATGTTCCAATTTCCTGCCTGACTCCCCAGATATCTTCAATCAGCAATCGTTCGTTTTTTTCTAACGGAGGTTCCATTCCGTTATTCATACTGACCAATGTCATAACCCCGGGTGCTGCAGGAACTATAAATCAAGCTGCTAAAACAGGTAATTGCATTCCAACAACCGGATAAGCAGTACCATGGAGACAGAAAAGCTGATCAAAAACGTGAAGGAGAACAATGACAAAGGAACAGCCGTACCGATGCTGGAAAAATCGCCCACCGGCATACGCGGGTTTGACGAAATCACCTTTGGAGGTTTGCCCAAGAACAGGCCCACCGTGCTCGTAGGCGCATGCGGAACCGGAAAAACCTTCATATCGCTGGAGTATATCATCAGGGGCGTAACCCTGTTCAACGAACCTGGCGTATTTCTCACATTCGAAGAAAAATCCGAAGAGCTTTGTCTGAATGTGGCATCGCGTGGGCATGACCTGAAGAGCCTGGTGAACCGAAGCAAAATCTATCTGGAACACCTGAATGTGGCCAACAACGAAATCCACGAAATAGGAAAATACAATATCGAAGGCCTGTTTGTAATGCTGGATACCGCCATCAGGAAAGTGGGTGCCAAAAGGATCGTACTCGATTCCTTCGACACGCTTTTCGCCAATTTCGATACCCGGATGCTGCGTACCGAATTCAAGCGGCTGTTCCAGTGGCTGAAGGAAAAACATGTCACGGCTATCATCACCGCCGAAACAGGCGACACTTTTCTCACCAGGCTCGGTCTGGAAGAGAATGTGGCCGATTGCGTGATTGAATTGACGAACAGGATAACAAACCAGATCGGTACCAGACGCATCAAAATCATCAAATACCGCGGCTCTTTCCATGCCAACAATGAATACCCGTTCATTATCGACAGCAACGGCGTGAATATCTTTCCGATCATCAACCAGCAGCTTGAATTCAAGGCACTGCGGGAACGCATATCCTCCGGCATTGGCAGCATCGATGAAATGCTGGGTCAGAAAGGCTTTTACGCAGGCAGCAGCATCCTCGTATCGGGCACGGCGGGAACGGGCAAAACAAGTTTCGCTGTATCATTCGGGGCCAGCGTATGTAAAAGCGGGCAGCGCTGTCTCTTCTGCGCCTTTGAGGAAACCCCCAACCAATTGCTGCGGAACATGGAATCAATCGGCATCAACCTGCCAGCATACGTGGAAGCAGGCCTGCTCCAGTTTTATTACGCCCGGCCTTCGCTGCAGAATCTGGAATTGCATTTCATGGCCATCAATGAACAGATCGCGCAATTCAAACCCTCCGTCATCATTCTTGATCCGGTGACCAACCTGATGACTGAAGGTCCCAACAGTGATGTGCGCAGCATGCTTACCCGGTTCATCGATTTCCTGAAAACACAACAGACCACTGTACTGTTCACCGCTGCCATATCCGTGGGCTCCATCGTCCGGAATCCAAGCGATGAAGGCATTTCCTCGATGGTAGACAGCTGGATGATGCTGCAGGACATCGAGCGTGACGATGAAAGGGCTACCCTGTTTTTCATCATGAAATCCAGAGGCATCGCACACTCGAGGCAGCAGAAGGAAGTCATCATCTCTAGGGAAGGGATCCGGCTGATTCCTGTGACGAAAAAAATGCCGGTTTCCGGATAACCAATTCAGAAAACAGAAATAATATCCGGGCATCAATCACAGCAATGAAAAGAGGACAACCATGAACCCATCTCCTGTCCATGAGCATCCAGAAAAAAAATGAAGCGTACCGGTTCGATCTTTTTGTGTCCGACAATTCCGCGGTTTCACATAAAGCCATACGGAACATCAGCGCGATATTGGAGAACCGGCTCGAGGGAAGTTACCGGCTCGACATTGTGGATATATACGAACAACCTGAACGTACGCTGGCCGAACAGGTAATTACCATTCCGACGCTGATCCGAAAAAGCCCCCTGCCCGAAGTTCGTATCACAGGCGATTTGTCGGCAACGGCGGATGTGATCGATGTCCTGATGATCTAAATCCATTGAAGCCATGAACAAGAATTACGATGCCGAAATGGACTATATCCTGGAGCAGCTGGTCAGGGCTTATGAGGACCTTTACAACGGCATGTCATTCTATTCCGATGCAGACCTGAAATCGACCAAGGAGACCGTGACAAAAATTGTGATGGAAAAATTCGGCCTTAAAGAGTGGGAAATCAACCTGCTCTATTACACGCTTTTCATAGATACCCATATCAAAAGCATCGACCCGCTTACCATTTCCCTTGGCGGACTGGTGTTCAGGAACAACGGGGGCTATTCGGAAAAAACAAAAACGAAGTTGATGGAGGCGCAGCGGCTTGAAAACATACAGAGTGCTTTCCGGAAGGATTCCCTGGGACTGATGATCTTCACGGCCATTGTGGCTTTCGGCACCATGATATCCGCCATGTACTTCGCACTTGAAATCTACAGGTTCTTCTCCGGTAAATGAAACGGGGAAGCGAAAGCGCAATGCCTGTAAAGATGAAGGGCGCCTCTTGTTTCGGAAATCTTATTTCCAACCCCCGCCCAGTGCACGGTACAGTTGTACACGGGCCTGCAGCTGTTTCAATTTGATTTCCACCAGGTCGATGCGTGAATCCAACGATTCGCGCTGGGTCAGCAGCACTTCAATATAATCGGCGCGGGCCGACCGGAAAAGTTCATTCGATATCTGGATGGACGCAGCCAGCACGTCCACCTCTTTTGCCTTGGTATGGAAACTTTTGGTGTAATTGTCCAGCCGGGAAAATTCATTCACCACTTCAATATGCGCATTCAGGATGCTGCGCTCGTATTCATATACCGCCTGTACCTGACGGGCACCAGCATTGAGATAGGTGGCGGTTATCGCCCTTTTGTTGATGAGCGGCGCCATCATATCGCCGGCAAGATTGTAGAGTATGGACTCGGGTCGGATCAGATAGAGCGGATTGTAGGCCCTGAACCCCACACCGGCCGAAAGGGTAAACGAGGGATAAAAGTTCGCACGGGCCACCTGCACATCCAGCTTCGCCGCAGCCAGTTCGCGTTCGGCCCGGCGGATATCGGGCCGATTGAGCAGCAACTGGGAGGGAACGCCCATGAACGCCGAGTCCGGCGCAAGGGAATTGAATACAATCGCGCTCCTTTGCACCGGCTGCGGAAAACGGCTGGACAGATAGTTGATCCGATTTTCAGCCTCCACAATTTTCTGGCGGATTTCAAACTGCAGGTTACGGGTGTTCAGCAACTGGGCTTCAAAGCGGTTCACCGCCAGCTGGGTGACCCGTGCAGCATTTTTTTCAAGCTTCACGAGTTCAAGGGCATTGCTCTGGAGTTCAATATTCTGCTGCACAATCTCCTGCATGTTGTCGAGCGCCTGCAGCTCGTAATAGGCTTCAGCGATTTCGGCAACCACCTGGGTGACTGCAAAATTCCTGCCTTCCTGCGATGACAGGTAGCGGAGCGCGGCCGATTTGGTGGCATTGCGCAATTTCTTCCACACATCCAACTCCCAGGTGAGATAGGCCCCGGCCATGAAATCACCGATGTACCTGGGGCCCCGTTCAGGCGCGGCTTTCAGGTCTTCTTCGGCAAAACCGTCCCAGGTGTATTTGCCTGCCCGGTCGGCAGCGGCACCTGCCCTGAATTGCAGGAAGGGAAGGTATTCCCCCTTGCGCGCCATGATTTCGTTACGGCTCATCTGCACTTCCTGCTGCAGGATGTTGAGTTCCTGATTGTTCCTGAGTGAGGAATCGATCAGGGCGCCGAGAAAAGGATCGTTGAAATAATTTTTCCAGGAAAGGGTCGCCGAGTTGAGGGTATCGGACGAGCGGGCATAGCGTTCCGGAACCATGGTGTTTTCCTGCCGGGTACTGAGGGCGGGAATTTTACAGGAACCCCAGAAAATGCAGCATGATACAAGGGCCAGCCCCGTGAGAAAGCGAAATCGATTAGTCATTTTTCTTCATGATTTGTTGTAAAATTTCCTGAACCTTTCGGGTCAGTCTGGCATCCGAGCCGCTCTCTACAAAATCCTCACTGAGCGGATTCTCGTCTTCATCGCGAATAAGTTGTCGGCCCTCCTGTATTATGGCGAAGATGTAATACAATCCGGGCACGATGATGACACCGAAAATGGTACCGAACAGCATACCGCCCAGCGCCGAGGAACCAATGGTATGATTGCCCACCGCTCCCGGACCGGTTGCAAGCACCAACGGAATCAACCCTGCGATAAACGCGAAAGAGGTCATCACAATCGGCCTGAACCGGGCTTTCGCCCCTTCAATGGCCGCCTGCAACACCGTCAGTCCCTGATTTTGCTTTTGTACGGCGAACTCCACAATCAGTACGGCATTCTTACCCAGCAGGCCCACGAGCATGATGAGTCCGATCTGCGCATACACATCATTCGAAAGTCCCATTGCCTTCAGCAGCAGGAAGGAGCCGAACACGCCCGGAAAAATGGAGAGCAGCACCGCCAGCGGCAAAATGAAACTTTCATACTGCGCGGAAAGGATCAGGTAAACGAAGAAGAGCACAACCAGGAAAATGTACAAGGCCTCGTTACCCCTCCGGGCCTCGTCGTAGGAAAGTCCTTCCCAGGCGATATCGTAACCCTTGGGTAAGGATTTGGCGGCCACTTCGCGGATGGCCTTGATGGCATCGCCTGATGAGTAGCCCTTCGCAGGAACTCCGTTGATGAGTGAGGAAATGTAGAGATTGTAGCGCGAGATTTCGTTGGGGCCCTGTGTTTTCTGGATGGTCATGAACGCGGAGTAGGGTACCATTTCGCCCTTGTCGTTCTTGATGAACATGTTCAGGATATCGGAAGGCTGCTTGCGGAATTCAGGACCGGCCTGTGTATACACCTTGTAGAAATTGTTGAAGCGGATGAAACCCTGCTCATAGGTACTGCCAATCATGATGTTGAGGTTTTCCATCGCCTCACCCGGCGATACGCCTTTTTGCAGGGCCAGGCTGTTGTCCATGAAAATCTCGTACTGCGGATATTTTGCCGAGTAAAAAGCGAACATGCCCGAAAGCTCCTTGCGCTTTCTGAGTTCAACCAGAAAATCGGAGTTCACCTGGTCAAACACCTGATAATCGGGATCGCTGCTCTTGTCGAGCAGGCGCAGAGAGAAGCCGTCGGAAGTGCCATAGCCCGGTACGGCCGGCGGCTCGAAGTATTCGATATGCGCGGGAAGGTCTTTGGATTTTTCTTCCAGTTCGCGGATAACTTCCTTCACGGATTGTTTGCGTTCCGACCAGTCCTTCAGGTTGATCAGACAGGTACCCGCATTCGAACCCCTGCCCTCGGTGAGAATTTCAAAGCCGGCCATGGAAGTGACCGAGGCGATGCTTTCCAGTTTTCGGGCTATTACCTGCAATTTGCCGGCTATCTCATTGGTACGCTCAAGCGTGGTTCCGGGCGGTGTCTGTATGATGGCGTAAATCTGACCCTGGTCCTCGCTGGGTATGAAGCCCGCAGGCAGAATGCGGTTGACGCCTACCATACTCATTGCGAAAGCGAAGAGCAAGCCGAAAGTAACCACCCTGCGGTTCACAATCAGGCCGAGGAAGCGGGTATACCGGCCGGTCAGTTTCTCGAATTTCTTATTGAACCACCCGATGAAGCGGTTCACCGGCGATTTGCGCCTGACCTGCCCGTGTGTATTCTTCAGCAGCATGGCGCACAATACCGGTGTAAGCGTGAGGGCCACAAAACCCGAAATGACGATGGCGCTTGCCATGGTCAGTGAGAACTGACGGTACAACACCCCTACCGGTCCACTCATGAAAGCCACCGGTACGAACACCGATGTCATCACGAGCGTGATGGCGATGATGGCGCCGCTGATTTCACCGATCACTTTCTTCACCGCGGCAAAGGGCGAGAGATGTTCCTCTTCCATTTTCACATGTACGGCCTCCACCACCACAATGGCATCATCGACCACGATGCCGATGGCCAGTACGAGTGCGAAAAGCGTAATGAGATTGATGCTCAGGCCGAACAGATTCATGAGCACGAAGGCGCCGATGAGCGAAACGGGCACCGCGAGAATGGGGATGAAGGTGGAGCGCCAGTCGCCCAGAAACACGAATACCACAAGCGCTACCAGAATAAAGGCCTCAACCAGCGTGTGCAATACTTTTTCAATGGAAGCGTCTACGAATTTCGACACGTCATAATTGATCTCATAATCAATGCCCGGCGGAAAACTTTTTTTCAACTCGGTCAGCTTGGCCTTCACCTCATCAATCACCTTGTTGGCATTGCTGCCCGGATTCTGTTTCAGTACCAGCGATGCGGAAGGGTGGCCGTCCTTGTTCGAATAGATGTCCACAAACTCGCTTCCGATTTCGATTTCAGCCACATCGCGGAGTTTCAGGATTTCGCCTTCCGAAGTGGCGCGGATCACAATATTCTCATACTGCTCGGGCTTGTTGTACCATCCCTTGTAGGTGAACACATATTCCTGTGACTGGGCTTTCTTGCCCGAACTGAGTCCCACGCGGCCGGGACGGGCCATCACGCTCTGCTCATCGATGGACTTGAGCACATCGTTGGCGGAAATATTGTAAGCCCGCATCCGGTCGGGATTGAGCCATACCCGGATGGCGAAGGCCCGGCTGCCGATGGCCTGCGCGAAACCCATGCCGGGAATGCGTTGGATCTCCGGAAGCAGGTACGTGTTGGCATAGTTGAAAAGGAATTTCTCATCCACCTGGTTGTCCTTGCTGTAAAGATTCAGGTACATGAGCATGCTGGGCTGCAGGGGCGTGATGATGACACCCTCCCGCTGCACCAATGGCGGCAGGTTGGTCATTACCTGGTCGACCCGCGATTTGACGCGAACCGCAGCCAGTGTGGGATCGGTTCCCGGCTCGAAAACGACTTCCACACTGGCTTCGCTGGCGCTGGTGGCATCGGAAAGTATGTATTGCATTCCCTGCACGCCGTTGATGGCGCGCTCGATGATGGTGAGTGTGGATTTGACGAGCACGTCGGCATTGGAGCCGGGAAACTCGATAAAGATGCTGACCCTTGGTGGTGCGATATCAGGGAACTGCGCCACCGGCGATTTGGAAATAGCCAGCAGTCCGAGAAAAACAATCGCCACCGACAAGGCGATCGCCAGCACCGTGCGTTTTATAAACTTGGTAAACATTATATTTTGATTTGTTATACTGCCTTATTCGGCAGGTAGGTTGTTCAGGTTCT
>CAZZLI010000061.1:0-16899 GCA_964655055.1 uncultured Ferruginibacter sp. | reverse complement strand
AGGTTACATTCTGATTGGTGGCATTGGCCGGAGCGATCGTGGCAGCTAATTGTTGTGTGCCGCCAATCAATATCGAAGCGGTGGTCGGACTGACCGTTACTCCGGTTACCAGAATCGGATTGACCGTGATGGTTGAAGTGGCAGTGAAACTTCCATCGGCCGTGGTAACCGTGATGGTGGCTGTGCCTACGCTTAGGCCCGTTACCAGACCGGTGGGACTTACGGTAGCAATAGATGTATTGCTACTACTCCAGGTCACATTCTGATTGGTGGCATTGGCCGGTGCTATCGTGGCAGCTAATTGTTGCGTGCCGCCAATCAATATCGAAGCGGTGGTCGGTGATACGCTCACGCCCGTTACCAAAATCGGATTGACGGTAATGGTTGAAGTGGCAGTCCGTGCACCATCAGCCGTGGTGACCGTGATGGTGGCTGTGCCTACAGACACTCCGGTTACAAGGCCGGTAGCACTTACGGTAGCAACCGCCGTATTGCTGCTACTCCAGGTTACATTCTGATTGGTGGCGTTAGCCGGAGCAATGGTGGCACTCAGTTGTTGTGTTCCGCCGATCAATATTGAAGCGGTGGTAGGTGATACGCTCACGCCAGTTACCAAGATCGGATTGACGGTGATGACGCTTGTAGCACTTCGTGAACCATCAGCCGTGGTCACCGTGATGGTGGCTGTACCCACAGATACCCCGGTTACAAGGCCGGTGGCGCTTACAGTAGCCACAGATGTATTGCTACTACTCCAGGTTACACTCTGATTAGTCGCATTAGCCGGAGCAATGGTAGCAGCTAATTGCTGTGTTCCGCCGATCAGGATGAATGCGGAAGTCGGTGATACACTCACGCCCGTTACCAAAATCGGATTGACGGTAATTACAGATGTAGCAGTACGGGCTCCATCGGCCGTAGTGACCGTGATGGTGGCTGTACCTACCGAAATACCTGTTACTAATCCGCTGGAGCTTACTGTAGCAATAGATGTATTGCTACTACTCCAGGTTACAGCCTGGTTCGTGGCATTGGCCGGAGCGATGGTGGCACTCAGCTGCTGAGTTCCGTTGATTAATATAGATGCCGTGGCCGGCGATACGCTCACGCCCGTTACCAATATCGGATTGACCGTGATGGTTGAAGTGGCAGTGCGTGCACCATCAGCCGTGGTGACCGTGATGGTGGCTGTACCCACGCTTATGCCGGTAACCAGACCGGTGGGGCTTACGGTGGCAACCGCTGTATTGCTGCTGCTCCAGGTTACATTCTGATTGGTAGCGTTAGCCGGTGCGATGGTGGCAGCTAATTGCTGTGTGCCGCCGATCAGGATTGAAGCCGTGGTCGGGCTTACTGTTACACCGGTTACCAGAATCGGATTGACGGTTATTACTGATGTAGCAGTACTGGCTCCATCGGCCGTAGTGACTGTGATGGTGGCTGTACCTACCGAAATACCTGTTACTAATCCGCTGGAGCTTACTGTAGCAATAGATGTATTGCTACTACTCCAGGTTACACTCTGATTGGTCGCATTAGCCGGAGCGATGGTAGCAGCTAATTGCTGTGTGCCACCAATCAATATCGATGCCGTAGTCGGTGATACGCTTACGCCCGTTACCAAAATCGGATTGACGGTAATAACGCTTGTGGCCGTTCTTGAACCATCAGCAGTGGTTACCGTGATGGTGGCCGTACCTACAGACACTCCGGTTACAAGGCCAGTGGCGCTTACCGTAGCAACAGATGTATTGCTGCTACTCCAGGTCACAGCCTGGTTCGTGGCATTCGCCGGAGCAATGGTGGCAGTTAATTGCTGTGTGCCACCAATCAATATCGATGCCGTAGTCGGTGATACGCTTACGCCCGTTACCAGAATCGGGTTGACCGTGATGGTTGAGGTGGCTGTGAAACTTCCATCGGCCGTGGTGACGGTGATGGTGGCAGTTCCCGGAGAAAGTGCCCTAACCCTACCATTCGCTACAACAGCTGGCAATCCATTGCACAAGGAGTCCAATATAGTCTCACGCAATACCCTTACGTAAAGTGAATCGTGCCCGGCATTGTTGTAGTGTAAATTATCGGCGTTATAATCAGGGGCAATGGTTCCGTCCGGATTGGCAAGCAAGGACCAGAAATCAATAGCCTTTGATCCAAAACGGGAATTGATCCAGTTACGCAATGCAATCAGACTGTCCCGCTGCTGCTGGGTGAGATCACTGCGAGGCTGTGTTGTTGTTACCCAGAAAGCGATATTGTTGTCCCGGGCGATATCCGCAGCTCGTTCAAAATTGGCTCTCTGTTCCACCAGCGTATAATTATTGGCAGCATCATTGCTGGGCAGATTCACGATGATCGCATCGGCATCCTGACGAACAGCTTCGGAAATGTTGTAGCCGACTATGGTGGTCGGACGTCCGACCGGTGGAACAAAACCATCCGGACAAAGAGTCTGATACGTGGTAATTCCTGACAAGGCCAGATTGACAACCTGATTGTTAGTATTCTTACGCTTCACATAGGCGGTGAGTTTATTGACCCAGGAATTCTCAATTGGGGTCGCAGATGCCCCGGCCGCAGTTGAAGACCCCAGCACCACAATACGATAAGGCCTTCCGCAATACACCCTGTCCGAATCACTCGATGCAGCAGGCGCAACAGCCGCAACCGAAGCCAAGGCAGGATTGCTGCTGCTCCAGGTCCGGTTCAGGTTCGTAGCAGCCTGCGGAGTAATGGATGAAACAAGGTTGAGCGAATCGCCCACATTCAACGTGGCTGAAGCAGGACTCAGACTGACGCCGGTCACGGAAATCCGGGTTACGGTAACGGAAGCTGTAGCCGTAAACCCTCCGTCAACCGTAGTGACTGTAATGCTTGCCGTGCCTGTACCCACTCCGGTAACCAGGCCCGAAGGACTTATGGTAGCAACCGCTGTATTGCTGCTGCTCCAGGTAACGCTCTTATTTGTGGCATTTGCCGGACTAACTGTGGCATTTAGCTGCTGTGCGTCGCCAACATATAAGGAAGTGGTCGCCGGCAACAAACTCACTCCGGTAACGGATATTACACCTCCCGGATTCGTAACCGTTATCGTTCCGGTTGCGGCCACCGTTCCGCAGCCACCGGTCAATGGAATGCTGTAGTTGAAGGTGCCCACAGCTGTTGGGGTTCCTCCGATGGTTATTGTATTTGAAGCCCATGCGGCCGTTACCCCGGCCGGAAGACCTGTTGCAGCTCCAATGCCTGTTGCCCCCACAGTCGTATGGGTGATGGTTATCACTGGGGTGTTGACAGCAACCGATGGAGTAGAAGAAGCGGCTCCCGCTGTATTGACAGGGTTAACGGTTATGGTTCCTGTGGCATTGACCGGATTGCATTCATTTACCAATGGAATGCTGTAATTGAATGTACCGGATACGGTAGGCGTACCGCTGATGGTGATGGTATTACTCGCCCAGGAAGCGCTTACCCCTGCCGGCAAACCCGTTGGGGTTCCAATGCCGGTAGTATTTTGAGTGGTATGCGTTATGTTCACTGCCGTGTTGATACAAACGGCCTGTGTACTCGACTGTACACTTGCTGCAGGACGCGCAATATTATAATAAACGCGCTGGCTGCACTCCTGCGCAATCCGGTCATTATTGGATAAAGCGGACTGAAACAAAACCAGTTCCTGGATACTGCCGGTGAGATTATTGTTTCCAAGCGCACCCGGAATGCTTCCTACGGCAAACTGGATTCCTGATGTAGGATTATTCAAGGTGCTGTAACCTCCTATATTCGTAAATGATGTTTCAGCTGAACCATTCAATCGTTGAGTTAAGGAGGTCATCTGATTGCTTGAAAGAACCTGGCTCGTTACATACCAGGTATTGGCATTGACCACTGTTGCCCCTAACCTTGCATTACCCGAATTTTCCAACCCGAAGGTTCCTTGCGTGCTGTTTGTGGTGTTTATCCAGGCCGCTAATCTATTACCGACTCCTCCGTTATTGCCCCATCCACAAAGTTCAGAGCCTGTAGCGGGCAAGGATGTGAATCGCCATACCGCAGAAAGGCTTATGGGTTGAGTAGTGGGTACAAAGGAGGTGCTGTTGACAAGATAGGAGCTGCCGTTGAACTGTACCATGGGTTGTCCGGCAGCATTAGACAGCAATTGGCCCGATTGCACAATTGACGGCTGATTTGGAGGATCTGCAGCAATACTTCTCGCATTTCCGGTTTGATCGTACCATATAGCAACCGTACCCGAATTGCTGCCGATCCACTGGGTAAGGGTGGTATTTGTTGATGCCGGTCCGCCGCCTGCAGCACTCACCCGGGAGTTTAACGACAACAGGCCGCTTCCGTCGAAATACACATCACGCAACTCCCCGTCGCTGCTTCTCCGCATTTGCACAACAGGGGCGGTGTATGCACTGCTCAACTTCCTCAAACTATAAGCTGCCGCCGATGGCGTTGCAGCGGTAAGACCGAGATTATCCAGCACTGGTACCGGAGCTAGGGCCGAAGTTTCCACCCCGCCTGTCCAGCTGTTGCCAATACGGGTAAACACCCTGAAGAAATAACGCACACTGGCCGTAAGCCCCGAAACATTGACACCCTGTCCGGTTCCCCGGTACACGATCTTGCCCTGTTCGAACACGCTGCCGATGCCCATATAGTTGCTGTCGGCAACATAGGCGGTACCGCTGGGGTTTGATAAAAACCCGCTGGCCGGTCGTGCAGCAACCATCACCTCGTCAAAATAAGCGCCGGGGTTGGTCCAGTTGAGTTGAACAGAACCCGACAAGGGTGTGGCCGTCAAATTGGTTATGGCAAGTCCGGGTGTGTTGCAATCCGGATAAATATCAATGGAGTCGGTAGCCGTCAATCCTCCGTTGTCGGTTACCGTGAGTTCTATATGGTAATAGTACGTCTCCCCATCGCAACCCACCGGCGAAATGTTGATGGTAGGATTTGCCGATGTTATAACCGGCTCGCGGTGCTCATGGTTGTTATGACGCAAAGCAACCTGCCAGGCGTATTGCATCCCGCTTGTGGTTTCGGCATCGGTAACATTGGCGGCAAGGGGCAGGAATGTTTCTTCCAGAATCGAATAGGTCGAATTGTTAACAGGACTGGTGATGTTCACCGTTGGCCGGGTATTGTTCAGTGAAATAACCTGGGTTGCTGTAGCCGTAACCAACAACGAGTCGGTCACGGTCAGCGTAACTGTAAAATTCTGAATACCGACTCCGGAATACACCTTAACGGGATTAGGGTCCGTTGACGAGGTCCCGTCACCAAAATTCCAGGAATAACTCAGCCGCCCTCCTTCAGGATCAACACTTCCTGCTGAACTGAAATTCACGGTAAGCGGGGAAAACCCGGCAGTGGGATTGGCAGAAAGAACGACTATCGGAGGCTGATTGGCGTAGCCGATACGCATGATCTGCCCGGTATTGATGTTCACATAGAACAGCGAACCGTCCAGCGGATTCTGCTTGATATCTATCAACCCATTGGTAAAACCCGGAGGGGCGAAATTGTCGATGCTGTTGAGCCAGGGCTGGCTGGCATTCACCCGGGTGTTTTTGATGAAATTGGTGGCATAGTCTCCGAAAAACAAGGTGTTCTGAAATCTTGTTCCGATTTGCGTACCTGTATAAAAACAGAGCCCGGAGGAGCAGTTTCCGCCGAAAGGGGTTCCGCTGGTGGGAGATCCTGCAGTTCCAATGACCGGATCGGTTGCAGTACCCCCGCTGCTGCCCCCGCTGAACCAGGGTACCCGGGCATCATTGGAACCATGCCGCCAGGCAATGGCAGGACGGCAATGGGTGAATCTTCTGGATGAAGGCACCGGATCAGGATTAAAAGAGGTGGGCTGAAGACAGCGGTCGCGGAAAAGAACGCCTTCATCGGCATTCACCGTAGCAGTATTGAAATAAGAATTCAGTACGGTTTGTCCCTCAAATAGAGGCCAGCCGCAATTCAAACCACTGGCATTGATGATATTGACCTCTTCCCAGGTATTCCAGCCCACATCACTCAAATATATAATTCCCGGATTGGCATCGGCAGGATTGGTGCTTCCCGTGTTGGGCTGAATCGTCATCCGGATGGGATTCCGGAGACCCAGTGCCCATACCCTTGATGGCGCTGAACGTGGATTTGCAGCGTTGTAAAAAGGGTTGGAAGGTATCCCGTCTCCGGTCACCGGATCCATCCGCAAAATCTTGCCATCAAAAGAATTGAGCATCTGTGAGCGGAACGCCCCCACATTTTCTTCAGGCCTCATGATAGAATCGGCAATGGCCTGAACATAATAGGTCTGGTTCTGTTTACCGGCATCCGTAAGATTATAGGAAGCGGCATCGCCGGTGGACAAAAGCAGTGTGCCATCGGACCCAAACACGAGCGTACCGCCCATATGCGATTCGTGCAGCAGGGGGATACCGGTTTTTTTGGTTTCTCCAAGAAGAATAAACCGGCTGCTAAGATCGGGACTGTACACCCCGCCCGAATTGTTCAACCGGTAACGGGTTACGCGCCCAATCGTGGCATTGAAGTAAGCATCGGTCGTGGAGCTATATTGTGGCGTACCGAAATTTAAGAGATGGTGGCGGTCCACCACGTAGTACAGATAAATCAGACCGTTCACATCAAAGTTCGGATCCAGACAAATACTTAGCAATCCGAAATCACGCCAGTTGCCCACCTCCTCGGAAAGATCCAGTACGGCCGAGGGCTGACGGACGTAACTGCCATTGGCTGCATTCCATCGCGATGCAAAAATTCGCCCGGCCTTGTCCCATACAAACATGGTCCGCCCTCCGTCGGCAAATACGGTACCCATCGGTGCGATATAGCCGGATTGCACCGCGAAAAACGGCAGGTTGTCGGGCAATTGGGCGGTAGCGGAGCGGCCGGTAGAAAAAACAACCAGGACAACGAGGCCTGCTCTTTTCAGGAATGCAAGGAAATTTCGCATAAAAAATGATTAACCATGAATGCGGTCCTTGCAATGGATATCGGAGAGTTTATGAGGCCGGCATCAATGAACGCGAGCCGAAACTTGCAAATCAGAATGAAATGACCCGAAAGAATATCAGAAAAGGGAATTCAAGGAATTGGGCGGATTTCTGCGGAATATTGAGTAGATTCCGTAAAAGTAGGGGAATTAATTTGACTTATGAAAAAAAATTTTAAGAGCAAGAGTAACTTGTCCCGGCTTTGTAAATTTGTTGTTGCCATCAGACCTCAATACATGAATGATCCCGGAATTAGAAACCTGCTGCTCGACCTGGGCGGCGTGCTCATTGATGTGGACTATCACCGAACGGCCCGGGCCTTCGAAGCTCTTGGCGCCCAACAGTTTGTGCAACTTTATTCCCAGCAACATGCCACCCCGGAATTCGAGGAGTTGGAAATAGGCAAGCTCGCCGATGAAGAATTTATCACCCGAATGCAAACCCGCTGCACCCCCGGAACCACCAAAGAGCAAGTGGAGGAGGCCTGGAACGCCATCCTGCTCGATTTCAGGATGGAAACCATTGATTATCTGCCGGTTCTGAAAAAAAGATACCGGCTTTTCCTGCTTAGCAATACTAACAGCATCCACCACCGGGCCTTCGAAAAAAAATTCCGGGAACAGACCGGACTCGAATCACTCGACCTGTTTTTCGACCGGGCGCTCTATTCCCATAAGATCGGCATGCGCAAACCGCATGAAAGCACCTACAGGAAAGTTTTGGAAATGCTGGACATCAGGGCCGGAGAAACCCTGTTCATTGATGATTCACCCGTCAATATCAGTCCGGCGGAACAGGTGGGTATTCGCACACACCTGCTCAAACCGGATGAACGCCTCTCAGGCATCGGGCTGGTTTAACCGTTTTATTTGATCTCCTCAAAATCAATGTAGTCCCCCACCGGCGGCTCCTTCCGCCGCGTATTCCCAGCGTCCTGCTTACCGGGCCTGACCTCGGCTTCAGGCGGTCGACCCGCATCGCGCATCTCACCAAACTGCTTTTTGGCTTTGCGATAAGCTCCGGCAAAAGGAATAATCACGTCAAAAATCAATTTATACAGCAGGTAGAGTCCGAACAACTCGATGACAATCCGAAACAGATTCATCATGCAAAAATAACCTAACCCCGGCATGTAAAACATCCTCCGATTTTGCCGCACGGCAGATTCCACCTATATTTGCACCGGCTTAACGAGAAAAAAGAAGGGAACCTGGCGTTCCCTTCTTCATTTTTACCCATGCAACAGGAAGACCTTCTTGCGGAAATCACCGGACGGGTCAACGGACTTATCGCCCCGATGCAGGACCTGTTTCTGGTGCAGGTTAAAATAAAACCGACCAACAACATCAAGGTCTATCTCGATGCCGATGAAGGCCTGAGCATCGACCGCTGCGCCTCCATCAACCGGGCCCTGTACAAGCAGATTGAAGAAAGCAACCGCTTCCCCGACGGCAACTTCTCTCTTGAAGTGTCGAGCCCGGGAATCGGGGAACCCCTGAAACTGCTGCGCCAGTACCGGAAAAACATCGGCCGTACGGTGGAACTGCTGCTGAACGACGAAAACCGCATCGAAGGAAAACTGACGGCAGCCGACGAAAAAACCGTCACCGTGGCCATCACCAGCGGAAAGAAGAAAAAGGAACAGACCGAAACCAGAGAGATTCCGGTGGACAACATCAAACAAACCAAGGTATTGATCACATTCTGATTTTTTAACCAAACACCCCTGCCGGCGGGGACGACTAAAACACAGCACTGCCGGCTTGCTTTATGGCACGAATCAACCTAATCGATTCCTTTCAGGAATTCAAAGACGCGGAAAACATCGACCGCCCCACGCTGATGAAAGTGATGGAAGACGTATTCAAAACGCTCATCCGCAAAAAATACGGCAGCGACGAACAGTTCGACGTCATCGTGAACGACCAGAAAGGCGATCTGGAAATCTTCCGCCGCCGCACCATCGTGGCCGATGACGACCTTTACAACACCCTCACCGAAATCGAATATAAGGACGCCATCAAAATCGAACCCGACTACCAGATCGGTGAAGAATTGTACGAGGAAGTGGATATCCAGAAGGAGTTCGGCCGCAGGGCCATTCTGGCGGGCAAGCAAACCCTGGCCAGCCGCATCAACGACCTCAAGAAAAACCTGCTCATCAAGAAATACGAAGACCGTGTGGGCGATATCGTTTCCGGCGAAGTGTACCAGGTCTGGAAAAAAGAAGTGCTGCTGCTCGATGAGGAAGGCAATGAAATGATCCTGCCGAAACCGGAACAGATTCCTGCCGACTATTTCAAGAAAGGCGAAACCATCCGAGGCGTGGTGAAAAAAGTAGAACTCAAGAACAACCAGGCGGTGATCGTCATCTCGCGCACCAGCCCTGTCTTCCTCGAAAAACTGCTGGAGATCGAAGTGCCCGAAATCTTCGACGGACTGATTGTCATCAAGAAGATCGTGCGCGAGCCGGGCGAAAGGGCCAAAATCGCCGTGGAAAGTTTCGACGACCGCATCGATCCCGTTGGTGCCTGTGTGGGCATGAAGGGCAGCCGCATCCACGGCATCGTGCGCGAACTCAAGAACGAGAATATCGATGTCATCAACTATACCACCAATATCCAGCTGCTCATCCAGCGTTCACTGACACCGGCAAAAATCACCAGCATCGACCTCGACGATGAGCGCAAACACGCCACCGTCTATCTAAAACCCGACCAGGTATCGCTGGCCATCGGACGCCGCGGGGTCAATATCAAACTTGCCGGCGAACTTACCGGATATGAAATCGATGTGTATCGCGAAATTGAAGCCGGCGAAGACGAGTTCGATATTGACCTCGACGAATTCAGCGACGAAATCGACGGCTGGATCATCGACGAACTCAAACGCATCGGTTGCGATACCGCACGTTCGGTACTCAACCTCAGCGCCGCCGAACTTGAAAGAAGAACCGATTTGGAGAAAGAGACCATCGCCGATGTGGTGCGGATCCTGAACGAGGAATTCGAAAAAGAATAACCCCCTTCAGCACGCAGCTGAAACAACAACAAGAACCAAAAAACAAGCATGTCAGAATCAGCAAGCAGTACACCCCGTTTGATGGCAGCGGCCAAGGAATTCAATATCGGTAAGGATACCCTCATTGAATTCCTCACGGCCAAAGGCTTCAGCAGCGACGACCTGAAGCCCACGGCCAAGCTCACCGAAGACATGTACCGGGTGTTGCAACAGGAATTCCAGCAGGACAAAGTGGCCCGGCAGAAAGCCGAAAAGATCGAGCTTACCAAAACGCCCGCCGGCGCCGAACCCAAGAAGAAGCGCGACGAGCAGGACCTTTCCATCAAAAAGAAGGAACCCGCAGCCGATAAGAAGAAGGAGAAAGCCGAAGAGGCCGAGGCCGAAAAACCCACTCTAACCAAAATCGACGCGCCGGAAATCGAAGCCCCGAAAGTCATCGCCAAAATCGATCTCGATACCATCGACTCTTCGACCCGGCCGAAAAAGACCACCAAAAAAGCGGCCGCCGAAGCAGAAAAGAAAACAGAAGAAGAGGTTCCGGCCACAACTCCTCCCGCACCTGAGCCCAAGGCCGAAGTTCCGGCCACTATTGAAAACATCAAGGCCGAAAGGCTGGAAGGCCCGAAAATCCTCGGTAAGATCGAACTTCCCGCCGACAGCGATACACGACCCAAGCGCGAAGGCGACGACAAGCGCAAACGCAAGCGCATTCCCATCGAACGCAAAAGCGGCACACCCCTTCCACCCGATCCGCTGCAACGCGGCAGTTACGATTCTTCAAGAGGAAGGGGCGGTGCGAAAGGACGTCCCGGAACCGGAGGAAAACGGGAAGACCGCGAAATCGATGCCAAGGAAATACAGGACAAGATCCGCGAAACCCAGGCCAAGCTTTCGGGCGGAAGCGGCAGGGGCAGGAGCCTGAAAGCCAAATACCGCAAAGCCAAACGCGGCGAAATGGCCGAACAGGCCGGAGATGCCGCAGAAACCGGCAACAAGCTTCAGGTGACCGAATTCATTTCGGTCAGCGAACTGGCCGGCCTTATGGATGTGAGCTTCGCCGATGTCATCAGCAAGTGCATGGCCCTGGGCATCATGGTATCCATCAACCAGCGGCTCGAAGCCGATGTGATTGAACTGGTGGCCAACGAATTCAACTACGAAGTGGAGTTCATCGGTGTGGAAGACGCCGATCAGCTCGATGACGACGATACAGAAGAAGATCAGGAAGAAAACCTGGTGCCCCGACCGCCCATAGTTACCATCATGGGCCATGTGGACCACGGTAAGACTTCACTGCTCGACCATATCCGCAATACCAACGTGATTGCCGGCGAGGCCGGAGGCATTACCCAGCATATCGGCGCCTATGAAGTGGAACTGAAGAACGGCCGTGCCATCACCTTCCTCGATACCCCCGGTCACGAAGCCTTTACCGCCATGCGTGCGCGGGGTGCCAAGGTGACCGATATCGCCGTGATTGTGATTGCCGCCGATGATGCGGTGATGCCCCAGACGCGGGAAGCCATTTCACACGCCCAGGCCGCCAATGTACCCATGATCTTCGCCATCAACAAGATCGACCGTGACGGCGCCAATCCCGAAAAAATCAAAGAACAACTCGCAGGCATGAACATTCTCGTGGAAAGCTGGGGTGGAAAATACCAGAGCCAGGAAATCAGTGCCAAGAAAGGCCTGAATGTGGATCTGCTGCTTGAAAAAATCCTGCTCGAGTCCGACATTCTCGAACTGAAAGCCAATCCCGAACGCGCAGCCAACGGCACCATCATCGAAGCCTCACTTGATAAGGGCCGCGGCTATGTGGCCACCATCCTGGTGCAGAACGGTACCCTGAGCCAGGGCGATATGATCGTGTCGGGCCAGTACTTCGGCAAGGTGAAAGCGATGTATAACGAACGCAACCAGCGTACCGAAACGGCTCCGCCATCCACACCGGTACTGATTCTCGGATTGAACGGTGCGCCCCAGGCCGGTGAAACCTTCAAGGTGTATGCCGACGAAAGCGAAGCCCGCGAAAAAGCCTATCAGCGCGGAAAAATCCTGCGTGAGCAGGGTATGCGCGCCAAGAAACATATCACGCTTGACGAAATCGGACGCCGCCTGGCCCTGGGCAACTTCAAGGAACTGAATGTGATCATCAAGGGCGATGTGGACGGTTCGGTGGAAGCCCTCAGCGATTCGTTGCAGAAACTCAGCACCGAAGAAATCGTGGTGAAGGTGATTCACAAGGGTGTGGGCGCCATCACCGAAAGCGATGTGACTCTTGCCAACGCTTCCGACGCCATCATCATCGGCTTCAATGTGCGCCCGTCCATACAGGCGGCACGGCTGGCTGAAAACGAGTCCATACAGATCAAACTCTACTCCATCATCTACAACGCCATCGAGGAAATCCGCAGCGCCATGGAAGGTATGCTCGAACCTTCGGTGGAAGAGAAGATCCTGGCCAATGTGCAGATCAAGGAAACCTACAAGTTCGACAAGGCCACGGTGGCCGGTTGTATCGTGCTCGAAGGAAAGATTGCGCGCAACAACCGCATCCGCCTTATCCGCGACGGCATTGTGATCTATACCGGCGAACTCGGCAGCCTCAAGCGCTACAAAGACGATGTGAAGGAAGTCGCCAACAACACCGAGTGCGGACTTACCATCAAGAACTATTCGAACATTGAAGTGGGCGATATCGTGGAAGCTTTCGAAGAAGTGGAAGTGAAGCGAACGCTCTGAGCCGCCGAAATCATTTGTTAAAAAATGCCGGCCGGAAGGGTTGCCTCCATGCCCGGCTTAATTTTGAATCCATTCCGCATCATCATGCGCATCCTGTTGCTCTTCATGGCCCTGCTGCTGCAAACCACCGCCTGGGCCCAGCCGAAAAAAGTAGTGGCCGATAAAATCATTGCGGTCGTAGGCGACAAGATCATCCTGCGCAGCGATGTAGACAATACCCTGCTCGATATGCAACGCCAGGGTATGGAACTTCCGCCCAATGCCCGCTGCCTCTCGCTCGAACAGGCCATGGGCATCAAAGCATTGGTCTTACAGGCTGAAATCGATTCGCTGCCCGTGACCGACGAAGAAATCAACGCCGACATCGACAACCAGATCCGGGGCTTTATCAGTGCATACGGCAGCAAGGAGAAACTCGAAGAAGTTTCGGGACGTACCATCTACCAGCTCAAGGAAGATTTCCGCGACGGGTTCCGCGACCGCAAACTGGCCGGAGCCATGCGCAGCAAGATCATCGACAATGTGCGCATCACCCCCAACGAAGTGAAGCATTATTTCGACCAGATTCCGAAAGACAGCCTTCCCTATTATGAAAGCGAGCTGGAAATCGGCCAGATTGTTATATACCCCAAGGCGGGGCGCGACGCGGAGGAATACTGCATCGAACAGCTCAAGACCTTCAAGCAGCAACTCGAAAGCGGCCGTAAGGACATGTCCACGCTCGCCGCCCTTTATTCCGACGATCCGGGCAGCAAGGACAAGGCAGGCCAGTACGAACTCAACCGCAACGAAAAGCAGTGGGATCCTTCCTTCCTCGCCAAAGCCTTCTCACTCAAGGAAGGCCAGGTATCGGCTCCCTTCAAAAGCAAATTCGGCTACCACATCATCCAGCTCGTGCGCCGTTCGGGCGATGACGCCATCGTGCGGCATATCCTCAAGATTCCGCAGATCACGCGCACCGAAATCAATGCGGCAAAGCAGAAGCTCGATTCGGTAAGGGCTATGCTCATTACCCGGTCCATGAACTTCGGCGAGGCGGTTGCCAAATACAGCGACGATGAAGCCAGCAAGTTCACCGGCGGCCGTAAAAGCAATGCCGAGGGAAGCACCTACATCACCATCGATCAGCTCGACAAGGATATGGTGCTGATGATGAACAGCCTGCAAGTGGGCCAGTACTCCACCCCCACCGAATTTTCCGACGAGCGTAACAAGAAAGGCGTACGCATCGTGTACCTGATGAGCCGCAGCGAACCCCACCGCGAAAACCTGAAGGACGATTACAACAAGATCGCCCAGCGCGCCCTTGAAAACAAAAAGAACGAGGTACTGGAAAAATGGTTCAATGAGAAAATCGGCAGTTATTACATACGCATCGACGACGAGTACCGAAATTGCGAAGAGATGCGCAAATGGTTGCCGAAACAAAACGCCTCCGCCACAGCAGGCAAGTGATTCCTACCGCCGCAGATTCCCGTAAACAACGCGCCGTTTTGATAGAAAAGAAAATCCAACGAAGGACCGAGCAAAAAACCATCCTGGTGGGCATCGTCACGCCCCGGCAAACCGAACAACAACTCAACGAGTATCTCGACGAGCTGGCATTCCTCGCCGAAACTGCCGGCCTGCAGTCGGTCAAGCGCTATGTGCAGAAACTGCAGCGACCCGACAAGCGCACCTTTGTAGGAAAGGGAAAGCTGGAAGAAATAAAAAACTACCTGCTTGGCCACCGCGATATCGACCTGGTCGTTTTCGACGATGAACTCAGCGGCTCGCAACTACAGAACATTGAAGACGAGCTCGGCGTGAAAACCATCGACCGCAGCGATCTCATACTCGACATTTTCGCCACCCGCGCAAAAACAGCGCAGGCCAAAACCCAGGTGGAGCTGGCCCAGTACCAGTATCTGCTGCCCCGGCTCAAAGGAATGTGGAAGCATCTGGAACGGCAGGGCGGCGGTGTAGGTACACGGGGTCCCGGAGAAACCGAAATCGAAACCGACCGGCGGATTGTGAAAGACAAGATTGCCCTGCTTCGCCGCCGGTTGGTGGATATCGATCGGCAGTCGGCCACGCAACGCAAGGAACGCGGCGAGCTGATTAGGGTTTGTCTGGTGGGCTATACCAATGTGGGCAAATCCACCATCATGAATATGCTCAGCAAGAGCGAGGTGTTTGCCGAAAACAAACTCTTCGCCACGCTGGATACCACCACACGAAAAGTGGTGTTTGAAAACACGCCCTTCCTGTTGAGCGATACGGTGGGCTTCATCCGCAAGCTGCCGCACCATCTGGTGGAAAGTTTCAAGAGCACCCTCGATGAGGTGCGTGAAGCCGACATCCTGCTGCACGTGGTGGACCTTTCGCATCCGCAATACGAAGAGCAGATGGCCGTGGTGAACAATACCCTCTTCGAACTGGGTGTAAATGAAAAACCCACCATCGTGGTTTTCAACAAAACCGACCGATACGAGCAACTCGTGTTCGATGAGTGGCTGGAGGATTCAGTCAAACAGGAGCTATGGGCTGACCTGCAATCGCGCTGGGAGAATGAAACGCAGCGCAACTGTGTATTCCTTTCAGCGCTGGAAAAACGCAATACCGATCTGCTACGTCAAAGCCTGGTTCAGAAAGTGCGCGACATGTACCGGGTGCGTTATCCTTACAAAACCGGATTTTACTGATGGCCCATACCCAACCGCATACCTGGATCCGCATTGGCAAAGATTTCACCGACATCCTTTGGAACGAGGGGGGCTTGAGTGAATTCCGTGTAGGTGGGCAGGAAATCTGTCTGGTACGCAGGGGAACCGATGTGCTGGCCTGTGCCGCTCGTTGTCCGCATGCAGGTGCAAAAATGGCAAACGGCTATGTGGATGCCCGGGGGCAGTTGGTTTGTCCGCTGCACCATTTCCGTTTCGATCCTGCAACGGGCCGCAATGTAACGGGCGAGGGATATCTGCTGCGCACCTATCCGGTGGAGCATCGAGAAGACGGCCTTTATGTGGGTATTCCGCAGTGAATTTTAGCCGGCCCTGGTCCCCATCGAGCGAATTTTTAAACCCGAAAATCCTTACTTTTGCCATCCGTCGGCAAACGGCAGATGGGCTGAAAAGCAAACGTCGTTCCGGACAATCCTCCTTAGCTCAGTTGGTTAGAGCATCTGACTGTTAATCAGAGGGTCGCTGGTTCAAGTCCAGCAGGGGGAGCTGCTTTATAATAGGGGTCAAAATCGACCTCTATTTCTTTTTTATGATTTTCCAAATCATTGAAAATTACATTGATGCCGTCTATGGGTTTGGTGAAAATGATGGCAGCCTCGTTGTCACCCAAAAGACACATTTTCCATTTCTTATAACTTGATCCATACGGACTGCTTGTTCTTTAAAAAATGATACCCTTTATCAATACTATACCCGGTCAATTCATCGTATTCACAGGGAATCACTTCTTTTCCGGCGTCATTCACCAATCCTACTTTTCCCTTATTAACCACCTTTATCAAGCCATGCCAGGACCATTCATGATCAATGAAATCATATAATACATTGTTGACAGCCTCGTTCTTATTGTTGATGAAATAATATTTTTCTCTTTTTTTCACGCCTGCAATCGCTTTATAAAAATTACGGACATCCTCGTATTCAAAAGGAATGACAACGCGATTCAACGAATCCAGATATCCCCATTTCTTATTAAAGCATGCTACCAACAATCCATTGTTGAATCGATTCCCGAGCGACTCATACTTTACAGGTATAATTACTCTACCCGTGGAATCAATCATGCCAAAACGCTTTTTAATCTGAACATTGATTTTGCCATCGTACATCCAGCCATGACTGTCATATTGTGGTTCAACGATAACCTTGAGCTCCTTGTCCATCAGGCCCCATTTACCTTTTTCGAGAAACCAGTACTGACCTTTGCAGGTGACAAAATCAATTCCTTCGTATTCACAAGGCAATACTTCTTTAAAACGACTATCGATTAACCCATATCGGTTATTTCGCTTCACAGTATAGAATTCCATCCCCCCCATAAAATCATTGATCTCGTCGTAAATAAATGGTACCATCACCGCTCCATCTTTATCCAAAATACCCCAGCGTTTACCTAT
>CAZZLI010000060.1:0-16984 GCA_964655055.1 uncultured Ferruginibacter sp. | reverse complement strand
AAATATGGAATCATTAAGGTTTAAATCAATCGATAACCTTCTGGCTAACCCCGACATCAAGGTTCAGGGTTCGACCAAAATCACCGGCATTTTCGGGGAGAATGTCTTCACGATGAAGACGGCCCGTCAGTATCTGAGCGACGAGGCCTACAAGAGCCTGCTTGCCTCGGTAAAAAACGGCAAGAAAATCGACAGGAGCATGGGCAATCAGATTGCCAACGGTTTGCGTGCCTGGGCCGAGAGCAAGGGGGTTACCCATTATACCCATTGGTTCCAGCCCCTCACCGAACTTTCTGCCGAAAAGCATGATTCCTTCTTCACCCTGAAGAGCGATGGAACGCCAATTGAAGAGTTTGAAGGTGCGGCCCTCATCCAGCAGGAGCCCGATGCCTCCTCCTTTCCTTCGGGAGGCCTGCGTGCCACTTTTGAAGCCCGGGGCTATACGGCCTGGGATCCATCCTCGCCGGCATTCATCATGGAAATCGGTCAGGGAAAAACCCTCTGTATTCCGACCATCTTCGTTTCTTATACCGGTGAATCGCTCGATGCAAAAACACCGCTGATCAAGGCGCTGGTAGCGCTGGACAAGGCCGCTGTGGATGTTGCCCAGTATTTCGATAAAAGTGTTTCTAAAGTGACCGCCACCCTGGGCTGGGAGCAGGAATATTTTCTGGTGGATGCCGGACTGGCCAATGCCCGCCCCGACCTGCTGATGACCGGAAGAACCGTTTTCGGCCATGCCCCTGCGAAAGGGCAACAGCTGGAAGACCATTATTTCGGAGCTATTCCCGAAAGAATTTACGCCTTCATGCGCGATTTTGAAGAAGAGTCCTACAAACTGGGCATTCCACTGCGCACCAGGCATAATGAAGTGGCTCCTTCGCAATTTGAATGCGCCCCCATTTTCGAGGAAGCCAACCTGGCCGTGGACCATAACACCCTGCTCATGGATGTGATGACACGCGTGGCCAAACGGCATCGCCTGATGGTCTTGCTGCATGAGAAGCCCTTTGCCGGCATCAACGGCAGCGGCAAGCACAACAACTGGAGTATTGCCACCGATACGGGTGTCAACCTGCTTGCTCCGGGCAAAACGCCTAAGACCAACCTCATGTTCCTGACCTTTTTTGTGAACACCATAAAGGCCGTGCATGATTATGCCCCCCTGCTGCGCGCTTCCATCGCCAGTGCGGGCAACGACCATCGCCTGGGAGCCAACGAGGCGCCGCCGGCCATCATCTCCATCTTCATCGGCAAATACCTGACCGACGTGCTGCGTCAGATCGAAACCCGCGTGTCGGCCAAGTTCGACGAGCAGGATGAGGCCATGCTCAAGCTCGACATCCATAAGACCATTCCCGAGCTGATGCTCGACAATACCGATCGCAACCGTACCAGTCCTTTTGCGTTCACCGGAAACAAGTTCGAATTCCGGGCCGTCGGTTCTTCCGCAAATTGCGCCAATGCCATGACCGTGCTGAACACCATCATGGCTGAAACGCTCCGCCGCTTCAAGACCGAAGTGGACGCTCACATTGAATCGGGCGAGAAGAAGGAAGTAGCCCTCATGCATGTGATCCAGAAGTACATTGTTGACAGCAAGAAAGTGCTTTTTGAAGGTGATGGGTACAGTGAAGAATGGGCCGAGGAAGCTGCTAAGCGGGGGCTGCCCAATGTGAAAACAACCCCCCTGGCGCTGGATGCTTATGTGGACAAGACGTCAATGGAGTTGTTCTCCAAAAACGAAATCTACAGCCATGCCGAACTGGAGGCCCGCCACGAAATCATGCTTGAGGCCTATATCAAGAAGGTGCAGATCGAGGCCCGCGTCATGGGCGAACTGGCCACATCCGTAATCCTGCCCTCGGCGGTGAAATACCAGAACATCCTGGCCGAAAACATCCGGGGTCTGAAAGAGGCCGGGTTGGACGAAGCCGCCTATGCAAGCCAGTTGAGCGTGTTGCGCGAAATCAGCACACACATCGCCGCCATGAGCAACGGCGTTAAGGCGATGATCGAGGAGCGTAAGAAAGTGAACAAGATTGAAGATACCCGCGAGAAAGCAATCGCATACTGCGACCGGATCAAGGGCAGGTTTTTCGACGATATCCGGTACCATGTCGACAAGCTTGAACTGGTGATCGACGATTCGCTCTGGCTGCTGCCCAAATACCGCGAAATGTTATTCCTGCGTTAAAACGTTTTTTTCTTTTGACAGGCAATCAACATGCCGGCTAATTTCTATTGGCCGGTATTTTTTTTCATTAAACCCCGAATTGTATTTTTAGTCCTACTTCTGTTCAATCATTCAATCAAGCAAAAAATGAGTACAATGAAGACCATCACAACCTACCTGATCATCCCGATGCTGATATTGGCACAGGCTGCAAGTGCCCAGCAGCGCCCTGTTCCGGACACAACTGTAAAAAAATACGGAGCAGACCGGAAGGGCGAACGATTGAAGCAAATGGCGGAAGCCAACCGCGAAATGATGAAGCAGCTCAATCTCACCGAAGAACAGCAGCGGCAGGTTCGCGACCTCCGGCAGGGAGAAATGGCTACCCTGAAAAAACTTCGTGCCGATTCGGGCCTCACACCTGAAGCCCGGAGGGCAAGAATGAAAACCATCCGTGAGGAGCATGCCGAAAAAATGAAACAGATCCTGATGCCCGAGCAGAACAATAAACTACAGGAATTGCGCAAGCAGCGCAAGGGTGCGATGAAAGATCAGGCTAAGCAATCAGCAGAAGCCCGGCGTGAAATGATGAAGCAGCTCAATCTCAGCGAAGAACAGCAGCGTCAGTTGCGTGAACTCAGGCAGGGAGGAATGACCGCTATCAAAAAGCTGCGGGCCGATTCAACCCTCAGCCCTGAAACCAGGCGGGACCGACTGAAGACCATGCGCGGGGAGCATGTCGAAAAAATGAAACAGGTACTTACTCCGGAGCAGTATAACAAAATGCAGGAGTTCCGTAAACAACGCAAGGCGGGGAGTAAGATGGGGTAGCAGCTTCAAGGATTAGCCCGGCGGAAATGAATACAAAACGATAGTACTCATCAGGGAAGCCTTGCGCTTCCTTTTTTTGCGTCCGTTTCACCGGCATGTTTGTGTGAAATCCCTTCAGGCTTTGATTTATGTTGTAGTACCTTTATTCCCCTATCACGAATCATGCGGTATTACATCATTGCCGGAGAAGCCAGCGGCGATTTACACGGCAGCAACCTGATCCGGGCTTTGAAAGCGACCGACCCTGCTGCTGATATCCGGTGCTGGGGTGGCGATAAGATGGCCGCTGCCGGTGGCGATGTCGTGAGGCACTTTCGCGACCTGGCCTTCATGGGTTTTATTGAAGTGGTACGAAACCTTCCCGCGATTTTCCGCAATTTCCGTTTCGCCAAAAAAGACATCAGGTATTATGCTCCCGATGTGCTGGTATTGATCGATTATCCGGGCTTCAATCTTCGTATGGCTTCCTGGGCTAAAAAGAACGGGCTTCGGGTGGCCTACTACATTTCACCCCAGGTATGGGCCTGGAAAGAAAGTCGGGTGAAAACCATCCGCCGTTCGGTCGACCGCATGCTTGTGGTTCTGCCATTTGAGAAAGATTTTTATGCGCGGCATAATATGCCCGTCGATTATGTAGGCCATCCCCTGGTGGAAGTCGTGGATTCATTCCGGGAAAAGAATGCGGGTATTGCTCGGGAAAAAATGATCGCCGTACTTCCGGGCAGCCGCCTTCAGGAAATTTCGGTGAACCTGCCCCTCATGCTATCCGTGGCCGCCCGTTTTCCCGAATACCGATTTGTCGTGGCAAAAGCGCCGTCCATCCCCGATTCGTTTTATCAGGAATGCCTTCAGGCTTTTCCCGGAGTAACTGCGGTGAGCGGTGAAACCTACTCGTTGCTCATGAAGGCGGAAGCCGGACTGGTAACCAGCGGAACGGCTACTCTGGAGACCGCGCTGTTTGGAGTGCCGCAGGTGGTTTGTTACAAAGGAAGTCAGGTTTCCTACTGGATTGCCAAAAAACTGCTGACCATAAAATACATTTGTCTTGTCAATCTGATCATGGATGCTCCGGTTGTCCCCGAACTGATTCAGCATGATTTCAATCCCGATCAGTTGGAGCGTCATCTCAACTCCCTGCTTCACGATGCGGCACAACGGGGAAGGATTTTACAGCAATATGCAGGGCTTTACGAGCTGCTTGCTGCAGGCGGCGATGCATCGGCTCAGGCTGCGGAGTTGATTTTCGATCTGGCCGCATCAAAAAAATGATGGTTGCCGCTACCCGGTTTACCGTCCGTTTCCGGCAATCCATACCAGGCACTCGGGCAATGCCGCAGCCCAGCTTTCCGTATCATGTTTCCCGTTTTTGTTTTGCCGGAATACAATGGGTTCCTTCAGGGCGATGCCCTTGCGGTTGATAATATCAATCAGGTCCTGCGTGTCGTCAATAACATCGATGATGCCGTCCTTGTCGCGGTCGGAATTTTCTTCCGCTCCTCCTGCATAAAACCAGTAACCGAGTGCAGGCCGCTTGCGTGAACGCTGCACCATCCGGTGTGTGATCCGGTTCAGCGAATCCGAATAGGAGGGGTCGTCGGATTTTTTGTCACGCCACCAGAATGCCCCGGAAAATACAGCCACCCTGTCAATTTTGTCGGCATTGTTCCAGCCGATGTCGAAAGCAGGCAGCCCGCCTTGCGAGAATCCCATCAGGGTTACCGAACTGAATTTGCGCACGCCGCTCTGTTTCCTGATATGAGGCAGCAGTTCATTGATGATGAAGCCGGCATACTTGTCGGCCCGGTTGCCCCTGTTTTCCACATCAGGGAAACCCACAACACCGTAATCGCTGCTGCGCTTTTCGGGATGAATGCCCACGAGTACCACCGGCCGGAGAAGTCCCTTGCGGAACAGGCTGTCGGTTGTTTTGAGTACCCTGAGTTTTTCAGCATCCTGACCATCATTCAGCAGAATCAGATGCACGCCTTTCCTGTCTTCTGGCAGGGGAGTGCTGATGACCGTAAGTTTCATATGCGCCTGAAGATGCCTGCTATACACTTGTTCTTCCTGTTGTTTGCTCTTTTGTCTGCATCCTGTAAGCAGCATCAGAAAAATCAACAAAAAAAGGCTGGTCGGGCTGAATAACTGTATTGATTGTAGTTTCATAAAAGTATTTTTTTGCCGCATTCACGTAAACGGCTACATTTGCAGCGCGAAGTAGAGCAGCGGTAGCTCGTCGGGCTCATAACCCGAAGGTCACAGGTTCGATCCCTGTCTTCGCAACATCCGGCGCTGTTTTACAGCGCTTTTTTTATTTTTTGTACTGACGGCACTCGCATTTCGCTTTCCTCTTTGCCTTTCATTGATTATCAAGGCTTACGATCATATCTATAGAAGCTATTCGTAAAATTACGAACAGAATCCGGACGGATTTCCAGGGTCAGAATTTATCAATCAGGCAATATTCTTTCCCCGAAGGCGTTTTTTCCGCAGAAGCAAAATCCTTGACTTTCAAAACGGGTAAAACCGAAGTCGCTGATATTGGTTCATCATTAATTTTCTTATCCTAAAACCGTAAAAACATGAAAAAAATCCTGTCCTTCCTGCTGCTCAGCGGCGCCCTGGTTTCCTGCAAAAAGGAAAACGCGCCCACACCTCCGCCCACTTGTGCCGTAACCGAAGCTACCATTCCGGGTACCTACAAGATCACTGCCATCAAGTACAAGGCCAGTGCAACATCCACTGAAACCGACCAGATGAACAACCTGGCCGATTGCCAGAAGGATGATACCTATACGTTTGCTACCGATGGCAGCATAATCCTGAACGATATCGGCATCAGCTGCGGATTGCCTCCCATGCCCGGAGACGCCTGGAGCCTGCCCAATGGTGGCACCAACCTTCGTCTGGGTGATGAAGTATTCACCGTTGAAAGTTTCGATTGCAGCAAGCTCGTTATTTCCAAAGCCGATGTGCTTGTAGCCGGTGACAAGGAAACACGAACTTACGTGAAGCAATAAGTCGTTAAACGCCTAATTTTGAAGCCGGGTTCAGCCCGGCTTTTTTATTTGGTGTAATGAAATCGGGATTCGTCAACATTTTCGGCAGGCCCAATGCGGGTAAAAGCACGCTGCTGAACGCGTTGATGAACGAGAAGCTGGCTATTGTATCGCCCAAAGTGCAAACCACCCGCCATCGCATCAAGGCCATCCATACCGACAACGACAGCCAGATCATTTTTTCCGACACTCCGGGCATTATCGAGCCCCGCTACAAACTCCACGAGCGGATGATGCAGGTTGTGCGGAACAGCCTCGAAGATGCCGATCTGGCCCTGCTGATTGCCGATGCCGGAGATGATCAGGAGGAAAACAGGCGCATCTTCAGCGGGCTCCGGCTCAAGGTTCCCGCTCTGGTGGTCATCAATAAAACCGATAAGGTTGCTGCGGAGCAGGTTGGTCGCGTTCTTGAACTGTACCGCAATGAACCCTATGCCCGTGAAGTGCTGGGCATATCGGCACTAAAAAAAAACGGACTCGAAGCCTTGATGGCTTCGATCAAAAACTACCTGCCCGAGGGTGAGCCTTTTTACAGTACGGATGATATCAGCGACCTGCCCACCCGGTTTTTCGTCAGTGAGATCATCCGCGAAAAAATTTTCCAGTTGTTCGAGGAGGAAATTCCCTATCACACAACGGTATTGATCCAGGAATATTCGGATAAAAGCACCCTTACAAAGATCGTAGCGGATATCATTGTGCATCGCGAAACGCAGAAGGGCATCCTTATCGGAGAACAGGGCGCCATGATCAAGAAACTGGGTACGCTGGCACGGAAAGACATCGAGGCCTTCATTGGTCGCAAGGTTTTTCTGGAGCTGTTTGTGAAAGTGCGTCCCAAGTGGCGCGACAATGAAATGCAACTGCGCGAATACGGGTACTGAATGCCGTTATATTCCGGAAAACACATAAAGGCCGGCACACTTAAACAAAACAAATCATGAGTTTCACTGTAGCTATTGTCGGCCGGCCCAACGTGGGCAAAAGCACATTTTTCAACCGTCTGCTCGAGCAGCGAAAGGCCATTGTGGATGATGTAAGTGGTGTTACGCGCGACCGCCAGTACGGCATCGCCAACTGGAACGGCAAGTCCTTCAACCTGATCGATACCGGCGGCTTCGTCCCTAAGAGCGACGATGTGTTTGAACGGGAAATACGCAGCCAGGTGCTGATTGCACTGGAAGAAACCGACCTCGTCGTATTCATGACCGATGTGACCACCGGCATCACCGACCTGGATGAAGCCATGGCGCGCCTGTTGCGGAAATCGTCCAAGCCCGTATTCCTTGTGGTCAACAAGGTCGACAACCATGAACGGCAACTGGATGCCGCGGAATTCTACGGACTGGGTTTCGAGAAGATCTTTTTCCTTTCGTCCATCAGCGGCTCGGGTACCGGTGAACTGCTCGACGATATTGCCGCTTTGGTTCCGGAAGGAGAATTTTCCGATCCGCAGGAAGGGTTGCCCCGCTTTTCCATCATCGGCCAGCCCAATGTAGGCAAATCGTCGCTGCTTAATGCGCTGATCGGCCAGCCGCGGACCATCGTAAGCGATATCGCAGGCACAACACGCGACACCATCCATACCCATTACAAACTGTTCAACCGGGAGTTCATGCTGATCGATACCGCCGGTATCCGCCGCAAGGCCAAGGTCAATGAGGATCTTGAATTTTATTCGGTCATCCGGGCGGTGCGCGCAGTCGATGAATCGGATGTATGCCTGCTGCTGCTGGATGCCACGAAAGACCTGTCGGCACAGGACCTCAGCATTTTTGCACTTGCCGTCAAGAAAGGGAAAGGCGTTGTGGTGCTCGTCAACAAATGGGACCTGATGGAAAAGACCACCAATACCGCCCGCGACCTGGAAGCCGCCATCAAGAAAAAACTGGCTCCCTTCACCGATGTGCCTGTGCTTTTTGTTTCGGCTACGGAAAAAACCCGCATCTTCAAAGCCATGGAAACGGCGCTTGAAGTGTATGAGCACCGCAAGCAGCATATCCCCACCTCGAAGTTGAATGATGTGATGCTGAAAGCTATTGAGGCCTACCATGCACCCGTGGTTCGGGGAAATGCGGTGAAAATCAAGTATGTGACCCAACTGCCCGTGGTGGTGCCTTCCTTCGCCTTTTTCTGCAATTACCCCGACGATATCAAGGCACCTTACATGCATTATCTGGAAAACCAGTTGCGGAAAAATTTCAACTTCACCGGCGTACCCGTCCGCATCTTCTTCCGGAAAAAATAATCCCGGGGAATCGTTGCGCATGTGATTTTTTATACCTTTATCCGAATCCTCATCCATCTCATTAAACAACACTTATGCCTTCATTCGATTTCAGCAGCAAGGTCGATCTGCAAACCCTCGACAATGCGGTCAATACTGTGAAAAAGGAGATTACCAACCGCTTCGACTTCAAAGGCTGCCACGTGGTGATCGAGCTCAACAAGAAGGATTTCCTGCTGAACCTGGAGTCGGACAGCGAGATGAAAATCGACCAGATTACCGATGTACTGATCAGCCGCAGCATGAAACAGGGGCTGGCCGCAGAGATCTATGACCTGGGCAAAGCCGCCTATGTGAGCGGAAAAATCACCAAAAAAGAAGTACCTGTCCGCAACGGCATCAAGCAGGAAGACGCCAAGAAGATCGTGAAACTGATCAAGGACAGCGGTTTCAAGGTTCAGGCAGCCATTATGGACGACATCATACGGGTAACCGGCAAGAAAATCGATGATTTACAGGCGGTTATACAGGCATCCCGGAGCTGGAACCTCGGTATTGCCCTGCAGACCGTAAATATGAAGAACTGATATTGAGTTTGTGCCGGTAGAAATACGATGTTAACTCCGCCCTTCAGGGCGGGGAACCTCAAAACCCAAAGTTCGTTGGGCTTTAGCCCCGACACCCTGCCCGTTTTGGGCAACCCAAATCCCCCGGCTAATTTCCTTTTGCTGCTTGAGGCCTTTCCCCTACCTTTGCACCCCGAACAAAAAACATGGCAAAATCCATGTAAACCATAAGTTATGAAAAAAGATTTGCATCCCAAGAATTACCGTTTTGTCGTGTTCAAGGACATGAGTAACGGGTACCAGTTCCTCTGCCGCTCCACCGCAGATAGCAAAGAAACCGTGAAGTGGGAAGACGGTAATGAATATCCGGTCATCAAGCTGGAGATTTCGAACACCTCGCATCCCTTTTACACCGGTAAGAATGTGCTGGTGGATACCGCGGGCCGGATCGACAAATTCAAGAAAAGATACGAGAAGAAGGCTTAAGCCTTTATCGCCCATCAATCTATCCTCCCTTTCAACTGAAAGGGATTTTTTTTCATCATTCGGAACCCATGCCTTCGGTAAACGATCATCTGTCCTTTGTCGCCCCCGAACAGCCCGGAAGCCTTTATCCGTTCTCGGTTACAAGGCCGGTGGAGGATATCCGTGTGGGGATATTGACCATACGGGAGAAATGGGAACGCTTACTTGCCGGAAAATCTCATGAAGGAATCAACCCGTTACAGATTCCTGCATGGATTTTACCCGACAGGAAGAACGTGGATACCTTGCTGGCAGGTGATTGGGAGGGTGATTTTCTGCGGCTTCTGCGTCCCTGGGATATTTTCCTGCATAACCATCAGGCCCTGCTTGACGATTTTGAACTGATTACTTCAGGACGCAGCGGTATAATGCCTGATGAAAGCAACCGCTGTCTGAATCTCCAACAGATTTTCATCGAACCCGGAGCCCGGGTAAGGTATAGCATCCTGAATGCCGAACTGGGCCCCATTTACATCGGTCGCAATGCCGAAATCATGGAAGGCTGTATGATACGAGGCCCCTTTGCGATGGGAGAGGGGGCCGTACTCAAGATGGGTACCCGGGTTTACGGAGCCACCACGATTGGTCCCTATTGCATTGCCGGCGGCGAAATCAAAAACAGCGTGATGATGGCCTTTAGCAACAAGGCGCATGACGGATATCTCGGCGACAGCGTGATCGGCGAATGGTGCAATCTGGGTGCGGGTACTACGGGATCCAATATGCGCAATACGGCATCCGGGGTTCGTGTATGGAACAACGTGAGCCGTCAATTCGAGCCGGCCGTATTGAAGTGCGGCCTGCTTATGGGTGATTACAGCCGATCCGCCATCAATACCTCCTTCAATACCGGAACTGTGGTAGGGCTTTGCTGCCATGTGTTCGGCGACGGTATGCCTCCCAAGCATCTGCCCGATTTCAGTTGGGGAAATGAACGTTATGACTGGGAGCGCGCACTGCGGGATATCAGGGCATGGAAAGCGCTGAAAGGGAAGCAGCTGTCAAAGGGTGAAGAAGAAATACTCAAACGCATTTATCAACAATAAAAAAACAACATCATGCGCAAACAGATTGCCGCCGCTAACTGGAAAATGAACCTTACCCGTACGGAAGCCCTGACGCTGACCGATTCTCTGCTTGCTGTGGCTCCCGCATCCATGGCGGAAGGCCGGGAAGTGATTCTGGCCGTTCCCTTTCCCTATCTCTCCCTGATCGGGGAAAAGCTTCAGGGTCGTAAGGGGTATTCGGTAGCTGCGCAAAATTGTTATCATAAGGAGAAAGGCGCCTACACCGGAGAAGTGAGTGCTGCCATGCTGGCCAGTATCCAAGTTCCCTCTGTGATCATCGGCCACAGTGAGCGCCGTGAATATTTCTCCGAAACCCATGCCATGCTGGCCGCTAAGGTTGATCTGGCCCTGGCTCACGGTATCCGTCCGGTATTTTGCTGCGGCGAGCCTGATGCTGTACGCGAGCAGGGTATTCAGAATAGTTTTGTGGAAGCGCAGTTGCGGGAAAGCCTGTTTCATCTTTCGGCCGATCAGCTGAAGGGATTTGTCATCGCCTACGAACCCATCTGGGCTATCGGAACCGGCAAAACGGCAAGCAGCGAACAGGCGCAGGAAATGCATGCATCCATCCGTAGTGTATTTGCCGCGCAGTACGGCGATACCCTCGCCGCTTCGCTCTCTATCCTTTACGGTGGAAGTGTGAAGGCTTCAAACGCGCAGGAAATTTTCTCGAGGCCCGATGTTGACGGGGGTCTGGTCGGCGGGGCTTCGCTGGACGCGTCGGAATTTTCGGCCATCATCAGTGCCCTCAAGTGATACGCAGGTAATTTCAGTCCATTGCCGGTAAAACCTGCTCCATTTTAGCGTTTCAACCGGAATTGCGTGTTATCAAGGCAGTGCCTGGTAAAGGTCGTTGCGAATCAATACATCCGACTGCCGCTTATCCTTCCCGGCAGCACTTTATCCCTTTCATTTTTTTTATCGGTAGGGCAAAGTCAACTTTACACCATGATAAGCATTACAGGCCAGCTACTCAGAGCCTCGAGTCACCTTTACTCCAGCTGCATGGCCCACATTGGAAATTCGGTTACGGGTATATACAGAATATGCGTATTGTTTGGTATGCTTTTTCTTGGCCTATCTGCGAATGCCCAGGAGAAATCCACAGTATCAGGTTGGGTTCGTGATGCATCAGGCAATCCGCTCTCACGCGCTACCGTGGCGTTGCACCGGGCTTCTGACAGCAGTCTGTTGAAAGTCAATATGAGTTCCGAAACAGGAACCTATTCCTTTGACATCAACACTCCCGGCCGCTACTTCCTGCTGTTCACCGCCACAGGTTTCGAAACGTCTTCCCTCCCTTTTGAAATGAATACCCCGCTCAAAAGCCTTCCCCTGCCGGAGATCCGCCTCGACAACCGGGTGGCAAAAATGAATGAGGTGGTGGTATCGGCTAAAAAGCCCTTGATTGAAGTCAAGCCCGACAAACTGGTATTCAATGTGGAATCTTCGGTAAATGCAACCGGCAGCGATGCCTTCGAAATGCTCCGCAAGAGTCCGGGTGTGCAGGTAGACAACAACGACAATATCAGCCTCAGGGGCAAGTCGGGCGTACGGGTTTATGTCGACGGGAAAATGCTGCAGCTCAGCGGGGCCGACCTGACCGCCTATCTGCGCAGTATCAACAGCAACGACATGGAGGCGATTGAAATGATCAGCAACCCTTCGGCCAAATACGATGCCAGCGGTAATGCGGGTATCATCAACATTCGGCTCAAGAAGAACAAGAAGTTCGGTACCAACGGCACTGCCACTGCCGGCTTTGTGCAAGGAATCACCCCCAAGGGTAATGCGGCGCTCAACCTCAATTACCGCGATAAGAATTTCAATCTGTTCGGAAATATGAGCGGCTCGCTGGGCATCAACCACAACAGTATGGAACTCCTCCGTATCCAGAAAGACACCTTCTACGAACAGCGCAGCCGCAACCTGAACCGCGACAATGCCTTCAATACCAAGGCAGGGATGGACTGGTTCATCAACAGCCGTCATACGGCCGGAGTCCTGTTCACCGGCAACTGGCAGAACAATACCGGTTTTGCCGAAAGCAATTCGCCGATCTATTATCAGCCTACGGGCGCTTTCATCAAGAACCTTCTGGCTTCCAACGAGCAACCGGGTACCCGGGTGAATACCAACATCAATCTTAATTACCGTTACCGCGATACGGCGGGCTTCGAACTCAATGTGGATGCCGATCACGGAATTTTCCGCCGCAGGGCAACCAGTTTTCAGCCCAACAACTATGTCGACGAGCAGGGTGCACTGCTTTACCGGATCGTGAACCGCAACAGTACCCCCACCGATATCGATATCAATACCTTCAAGATTGATGCGGAGCATAAGCTGAAAAAGGGCCAGCTCGGTTACGGTATCAAATACTCCGGAGTAAAAACCTATAATACCTTCGATTTCTTTACCGATGATGCCAACGGGGTTCCGCGTTTCGATTCTTCGCGCAGCAATGCATTCACCTACGATGAGCGGGTCAGTGCAGCATACGTGAATTATCAGACCACGCTGGGTAAAAAATGGGGCCTGCAGGCCGGCATGCGCATGGAACAAACCCGGAGCCGGGGCGTGCTTATCCGAAGGGACGGAACGGTTCAGGCGGATGATGATGTGAAACGGTCCTATCTGGATTTCTTTCCTTCCGCCGCATTCCAGTACAACGCGAATGAAAAGAATACGTTCAGTCTGGCCTACAGCAGGCGCATTGACCGGCCTACCTACCAGGACCTGAACCCCTTCGAAAACAAGCTTGATGAACTGACCTATCAAAAGGGTAATGCGTTCCTGTTGCCCCAATACACAAACAGCTTCGAGCTCTCACACACCTTCATGGGTTTTCTTACCACTACGGCCTCTTACAGCCATGTAAACAATTTTGCGGCTGAAATCACCGACACCATCAAAAATGCCACCTTTATTCAGCAACGAAATCTTGCCAGCCAGGATGTCTGGGGTGCAAGCATCGGTGCCTCAACTCCTGTAAAGCCCTGGTGGAGCGGATACGCCACCGTTTACTTCAATTACCAGATCATCAACGGGCAAATCGGCGAAAACCCGGTTACCACCGAAATCCCCACGTTTGGCGCCTATCTTCAGCAACAATTCGATCTGGGAAAATCCTATACGGCGGAAATCAGCGGTTGGTACAACGGTCGCTCGGTTTGGGGAGCCACCTGGAAAACAAGACCTCAGGGCGCTTTGGATTTCGGTCTGCAGAAGATGCTGCTCAAAAAAGCGCTTACCGTAAAAATCTCCGTCACCGATATCTTTTTCACGGCACCCTGGAAGGCTAAAACCGATTTCGGTGGACTCTATGTTGACGGTAGCGGAAACTGGGAAAGCCGAACCTTCAAACTGACCCTCAACTGGCGTTTCGGCAGCAGCCAGATCGCTGCAGCCCGCGAAAGACGGGGCGGAATGGAAAACGAGTCCAAGCGGATCAAATAAAAAAGCGGGGCGGGGAAGCGTGCCGAATTAGTTTACCGAAGATGCGGATCCTGTTGCCTTTCTGATTTTTGCCGCCAGCCAGCTCCCTTTCAGGGGAACTGTCCAGCTCTCGCTCAAATCCTTAAGGCTTGTGATGCTGTTATTGAAAACAGGGGTATCCCAATCGATATGGCCCTGAGTAATGGCCTGAGCTACTTCATGCAGCGGAAGGGTAATGACGTCCTTCTCAGTGAGGAAGGCAATCTGCATCCGGTCAAACAAGCGGAGTTGGTATTTTTCTTCAAGGGACTGCATGGCTTTCACCGAACTGTCGGTGGAACATCCGCTGACTGAAGCCATCCGTTCGTCGGCAATCAGTAGTATAAACCGGTTCATCAGAATCCGGCCAACCGCCTTTACAGCCGCACCGTGACTTTTCCACTGCGAACAAAATTGATCAAGATCAAGGGTTATCGCTTCAGCTTCTGCCGGCAGGAGTTTGCGGTCGGACTGATAGATCCAAACCCGGGCATCGGGCGGAAAATTTTCGGGTAGGTGTTGACGGTAGTTTTCATCCATGGCTGCGGTAATTTAAAGGCTGGCGGCCACCAGTTCGGCGATATCGAGTACCTGCACCTCTTCCTCCTTATTGCTGTTTTTCACCCCGTCGGTCATCATGGTATTGCAGAAGGGGCAGGCGGCGGCAATCACGGTAGCTCCGGTATCCAGGGCTTCGCGTGTGCGTTCGAGGTTGATGCGCGTATCACCCTTTTCCTCTTCCTTGAACATTTGCGCCCCTCCGGCGCCGCAGCAGAGGCCATTGCTCCGGCATCGCTTCATTTCCACCAGGCTGGCATCCAGCGCCTCAAGAACCTTTCGTGGTGCCTCATAAATATTGTTGGCCCTTCCGATATAGCAACTGTCGTGGTAGGTGATTTTCTTCCCTTTGAAGGTTCCGCCCTCCTTCATCCTGATTTTTCCGGAATCAATCAGTCCCTGCAGGAAGCTGGTGTGATGGATCACTTCATAGTTGCCGCCCAGTTCCGGATACTCGTTTTTCAGGGTATTGAAACAATGCGGACAGGCGGTCACGATTTTTTTGATACCATATCCGTTCAAAACCTGTATGTTCTGGTAGGCCATCATCTGGAAGATGAACTCATTGCCTGCCCTTCGGGCCGGATCGCCCGTGCACATCTCCTCGTTGCCCAGAATCGCGTAATCGATTTCCAGCTTGTTGAGTATACCGGCGAAGGCGCGGGTGATTTTCTGGGCACGCTGGTCGAAACTGCCGGCACAACCCACCCAGAACAGTACTTCGGGTGATTTGCCGGCTGCCGCCAGATCGGCCATAAGGGGGATTTGCATAAGCTATCGTTGTATCACAAAGTTAACGGGAATTGGTCTTGGTGCCAATAAGACTGTATGCCTTTCAACATCCTCTTTATCCTGTCTTATTTCAAACGAAATCCGAAAAAAAGGTTTGCCGTGTAGCCGCCCATTCCTCACGGATCAGGCTGTAATAGATGGTGTCGCGAACCGTTCCGTCGGGGTTGATCATATGCCTGCGGAATAATCCTTCGCGCACACCGCCGATCTTTTCAATCGCCCGTTGCGATACTTTGTTGAGTGCGCTGGTTTTGAGTTCGATGCGGTTGAGCGCCAGTTCATCGAACCCATAGGAGAGGAGCAGGAATTTGCAGGCCCGGTTGAAGCCTGTATTGCGCACCGAACGGTCGAGCCAGGTCCAGCCGATTTCCAGCCGCCGGTGTTTGAGTTCGATACTGCCATAACGGGTGCAGCCGACTACCTGCATGGTTTTCCGGTCAATCAACGCGAAGGGGTACGAGAGGCCTTCATTTCTTTCGTGCATTGCCTGCTCCATGTAAATCAGGAAGTCTTCGGCATTCAGGATCCGCGATGAGGTGAACTGCCAGATATCTTTGTCCGCCGCAATGGTATTCAGCGCATCAACATGTTCCGGCCCCAGCGGCTCCAGCCTTGCGACCGCATTTTCGAGTACGATATGCCTTTGGGTTAGTGTCTTGTTCGTCATGGCTTTACCGTTTTCCTGAGCAGATCCGCCACCAGCTTGTCGATGGGCAGGCTCAGGCATTCCGCCGAAAAATCGTTCCAGTCGATGAAGCGGAAACTTTCCACCTGTTGCTGTTTTTGGTAAACGTCCAGTTGCTGCGCATCGAAATCGAAGGCCCTGGTTTTCAGCGGCACCTGAATGGGTTCAAGGGCATGGGCGAAATAATAGATGGAGAGGATCTGATGGGACGCATTGAAAGCGCTGGGCTGGAAATAATCGGTGGTGTAGATATGCTCGCCGGTTCTGATGTTCAGCTGCAATTCTTCCATGAATTCCCGCACCAGGCAGTCGCGGGTGCCCTCACCGTTTTCAAGTCCTCCTCCCGGAAATTTGGTGAAATAATTTCCGCGGATGTATTCATCGCTCACCAGCACCTGCCGCTGTTCGTTGATCAGGATGCCGTAAACACGGAGCGTGATGGAGCTTATGGGCATCAAAACCATTTTTTCTTGTGGAAATACCAGCTGATGATCATCGAAAGTGCGACCGATAGGATCAACGGAATGTAAAAGGCGTGGCGGCTATGGATATAGGGCAGCTCCACATTCATGCCATAGATGCTGGTGATGAGGGCAGGCAGCGAAAGGATGATGGTGATGGAGGTGAGCCGCTTCAACACCGCATTCAGGTTGTTGCTGATGATGCTGGCATAGGCATCGAGGGTGCTGCTGAGGATGGTGGTATAGGTGTTGGCCATCTCCAGGGCCTGGCTGGTATCCACAATCAGGTCCGAGAGGAATTCCTTCTCGGCTTCATTCATCTGCAGGAAATTGCTGCGCGAGAGTTTGAGCATGAGCAGTTCGTTGCTGCGCAGGGCCGTTATGATGTACACGAGGCTTTTCTGGATGCGCACGAGTTCCAGCAGTTCATGGTTGCGGTTGCTGTCGTAAAGTTTCTGTTCGAGCAGGTTCCTGCGTTGGTTGATTTCCTTGAGGTATTCGAGGAAGTTGGTTACGATTTTCTCGAAGATCTTCAGCACCATGCCGTTCTTCTGGTCCAT
>CAZZLI010000059.1:0-17099 GCA_964655055.1 uncultured Ferruginibacter sp. | reverse complement strand
TCATAGGATATTGGATTTTAAAGCGGGACTAGATTTCTATCTTGGTCCCTTTTTTATTTAACGACGTTCCGTATTTGACACACTAATCCTCAACCTTATGGGCCAGGCCCATCCCGTCAACTGTAATTTTCTTTTCCGCAAGAAGGTACTCGAATACCAGCCAGCCCTCCTCTTTTTTTAAGCCATCGATATGCAGCAACTGATTTACGCTCATTCCGCCTGAGTTTAGCCGGTGCAGCAGGATATCCGTAATCTTTTGGAATTCGGGCATTCCGGGTTGCAGCTTCCGGTTTCGCAGGCAGTTATCGCATATGCCGCAGGGTTTCACCGTATTGTCATTGAAGTAGGAAGCGATGTACACGCTGCGGCAAACTTCCGATTCTTCCACAAAGGCCATCATGGCGTTTACACGCAGCCTGAATTTGTTCTTACGGTCCTGCTGCCCGGGCAGATCAATCTTGAAACTGTCGGCGTACATCCTGTTCCTCAGCAGGGTGAGTTGGGGGTTGTCTTTTTGTGGTGTATACTCGGCAAGGCCAATCCGATGCAGCCTGTTCAGATCGGCAGGAATTTTTTCCGGAGGCTGTCCGGTAAATACCGACAGTTTGTTCTCGTTGATGGCAACCGGAAAATCCAGAATGCCTTCATAACTCCGCAACAAAGCTTTTAAAATATAGTCCAGCTCCGGATGTATTTTCTCAGCATCTTCCAGTTCCTGCCTATCAGCATTGATCATCAGCTTTGATGGCTGGAACAGGGCTTCGGTATAACTGATCAGGTTTTCCTCTTCCAGAGCTTTGATGCAATAGGTCACTTCAAGCGCATCGAGTTTGAATGCCATGCAGAACGCCTGAAGATCGAAGGTGTAACTGTTTTCTTCCCCGTAACCTGCCGGCACCTGAAGATGGTTCATCAGTGCGGTGTACACCTCCCGGATTTTCTGTTTGCCGGGGAAACGCAATTCGGTCTGTCCCGCCAGTTGCTCCAATTCTTTTTGGGCATAGAGCAGGACGGCATAGGATTTTTTTCCGTCTCTTCCTGCGCGCCCCGCTTCCTGATAATAGTTTTCAAGACAGTCGGGCAAGCCGTAATGCACCACCACCCGCACATCGGGTTTGTCGATACCCATCCCGAAGGCATTTGTAGCCACCATGATGCGTAGTTCGTTCCTGATCCATTTTTCCTGAACCTGGTTTCGCGTTGCACTGTCCAGCCCGGCATGGTAACATCCGGCTTTCAGTTTGTGGAGCGAAAGCAGGGCGGCTATTTCAGCGGTTTGCCTTCTGCTCCTGCAATAGACGATGGCGCATCCGCTGACCTTGTTCAGGATCTCGAGCAGTTTGCTTTGACGGTCGGCTGTATGGAAAACGCTGTAAGACAGGTTGGGCCTTTCGAAGGATTGCTGAAACCGTCTGTGTCCTTCCGAAAACCCCAGCTTCGCACAAATATCATCCTGCACGCTTTTTATGGCGGAGGCGGTGAGCGCCAGTACCGGAACGCCGGGCAATTGTTCACGGATGGAAGCGATTTGCAGATAGGGTGGGCGGAAATCGTAGCCCCATTGTGAAATACAATGCGCCTCGTCCACCGCGATAAGGCTTACGGGTATGGCGCCCAGATATTCCTGGAACAGGCTGGTCTGAAGCCGTTCCGGCGATACATAAAGGAAGCGGTAGTTGCCGTAAGCGGCGTTCTGCAGTGTCTTGCGTACTTCAACGGGATGCATGCCGGCCATGATGGTTAGTGCCGGTATGCCCTTGCTCTTCAGGTTGGCCACCTGGTCTTTCATCAGGGCGATAAGCGGACTGATTACAAGGCAGATGCCCTCTTCATGGCAAAGCGCCGGAACCTGATAGCAAACCGATTTGCCGCCACCTGTGGGAAGCAGGGCCAGCGTGTCTTTCCCTTCGAGTACGGCACGGATGATATCCAGCTGCAGCGGCCGGAAAGCATCGAAACCCCAGTAGGTTTTGAGTATGTGTTGCGGATCGTTCAAGGCATAAAGCTAGGCCAGTTTCCGGTAGCGCAGCCGGATGGAATTGATGGCAAGCACCACATCGCTGAAGCCCATGGCCAATGCGGCGATTCCCGGATTCAACCATCCGCAGGCTGCAACGGGAATGGCGATGATGTTGTAGATAAAGGCCCAGAAAAGGTTTTGCCGGATTGTGCTGTGGGTATGTTTTCCGATGCCCAGCGCTTCGGGCAGCTGGCGGATTCCGCTGTTCATCAGCACCACTTGTGCCGATTGCATGGCTACCTGTGCGGCATCGCTCAGCGAAATACCGATAGTGGCTTTTGCAAGTGCCGGTGCATCGTTGATACCATCACCTACCATGACCACTGGTGTTTTGCTGTTGAGGTCATCAATGATTGCCAGTTTTTCCGTCGGACTTTTTTCCGCATACACTTCGGTGATTCCGGCTTGACGTGCAATGGCTTCGGCACGGGACAGGTTATCGCCGGTAAGCAGGATGGTTCTGAGGTTTTTTTCGTGAAGCGATTTGATTACTGAAACGGCTTCCGGCCTCAGGGTATCATCCATATCAAACCATCCCGCCAGCTTGTTGTTGATGAGCAGATAGGCCGTATGTGCTGATTCCTGGGTGAGTTCTCGGGCCAGTTTGTATGAACCCAGCTGATAGGTATTCCCTTCCAGATCTTCCGCCGAAACGCCTATACCTTTGATCTCCTCAACCTTTTTCCAGCGCATGGGCTCACCGCTTTTCCAATCTTTATTATTCACCAGCGAACGTGCAATCGGGTGGTTGGAATACTGTTCAAGCGAATAGACGATTTGCCGGAAGTTGGAATCGTCTATGGTGCTGTTGTAACCGGTTACGGAAAGGGCTCCGGTGGTGAGTGTTCCAGTTTTATCGAATACAACGGTGGTGATTTTACTGAACAGTTCCAGGCTTTTGGCATCGCGGTAAAGGATTCCTTTTTTAGCGGCCCTGCCCAGCCCCACGGCAATCGCAGCCGGAGTAGCCAGACCCATGGCACAGGGGCAACTGATGACCAACACGGCGATGCTGCGCATCAGGGATGCTCCTGCTGCAATATCGAAACCAAGGTGGTTGATGAAAAATGTGGCGACTGCGATCAATACGACCAGGGGAACGAATACCGCGCTGATCTTGTCGGCAAGCTGCTGCATCGGCGGTTTTTCATGCTGGGCCTGTTTCACCAGTTGCAGGATGCGGCTCAATACCGAATCGGCTCCGGCAGCGGTCACCTGCGCCTTCACAGTACCATCCACCAGCAGACTTCCTCCTGTAATTAAGTCCTTTGCCGTTTTTGAAACAGGAATACTTTCTCCGGTAAGCAACGACTCATCCACCCGTGCCTCGCCCCAGAGAATCTTGCAATCGGCAGGTACCTGTTCTCCGGTTTTGATCAGAACAAGGTCTCCGGTTTTCAATACAGAATTATCGACAGGCAGGATGATTTCCTGATGCTTGTCATCGAAGGCAATCATGTTTGCGGTAACCTTCTGTTTGCCGGCCAGTTTGGCGAGTTCCTTCCTGGTGGCTGAAACGGCCCGGTTTTCAATCCATTCACCCAGAAAAACCAGGGTGATGATGGTTGCCGTTGTTTCATAGAACACGAAGTCCATGCCCAGATTGCCCAGGGTGCCGGTAAGGCTGTACACGAATGCTGCCGTGGCGCCCAGGGTGATCAGTACATTCATATCGGGCATGCCGTTGCGCAGGCTTTTGATCGTACTTCTTCCGAAATACAACATGCCGGTGATATAGACGGGAAGGCAGATCAGCAACTGCATCCAGGGATTCGACAGCCAATGGTGCAAGGCATTGTGCCGGGCAGGCAGCATGTGCAGCATGAGTATCAGGGTGAAGGGCAGGCAGAACAGGAAACGGCGGAAATGGTTGTGCAGGAATCCTTTTTTTCCTGAAACGGCCTGTTCATCAGTTCCGGCAACCGAATAGCCCAGACTACGGATGCCCTGCTCAAGTTTGGGCAATACCTTGTTATCGGGGGTTTCAAAAACAACCTCACCGCCGATAAAGTCCACATGCACCTGACGCATGCCTTCTTTTTCGAGATAGCGGGAAACCGAAAGGGCGCAATTGGTGCAATGCATACCCTGAAGTTTCCAGGCAATCTTTTCCATACTGCAAAATTATCCAAGGCAGGTCATGTTGAATTGCCGTTCCTTGAAAATATCTTTGTTTGATGGAGTTGAGTTACAAGCTGCACGAGATTGGTTCCAGTGCCCGGCGGTTTCTTGAAGTTGCGGGCAGCCGGAAGTTGTTTGCCTTTGAAGGGGATATGGGTGCTGGAAAAACAACCTTTATCCGGGAGCTTTGCGGCATTTTAGGCGTTGAGGGCAGGATCTCAAGTCCGAGTTTTCCCATCATCAACGAATATGCCACACCGCAGGGTGAAAAAGTCTACCATATCGACCTCTACCGTCTTGGCGGTGCCGAAGATGCCCGGATGGCCGGAGTGGAGGATGCCCTGCTTTCCGGCCACTATTGCTTTCTGGAATGGCCGGGAATCGCGCGGGAACTGCTGCCGGAGGAAACGCTTACGGTGAATATTAAAACAATGGGTCCGGATGAGCGAAAACTGGTATTTAATCCCTAAATTAGTGCGACTCCCATCCGGCATATGAGCCGGCCCGGCTTTTCCGGGATAAACCAACCACGATTATGGCTACTTCCAAACCGTTCATTTCCACCTCATTTTCATACGAAACCCTTGAAGAGACCCTCGATGTTCGGCCCAAACCTTCTTCACTCTTCATCGGCATTCCCAAAGAAACCTCGTTCAGCGAGAACCGTATTGCCCTTACACCGGAAGCCGTGGGTGTGATGGTGGCGAACGGACACCGCGTGCTGGTGGAAACAAAAGCAGGACTGGGAGCCAGTTATTCCGACAAGGATTACAGCGAGGCTGGTGCCACCATCGCTTTCGATAAGAAGGAAGTATTTGAAGTGGACCTTCTGGTCAAGAGCGCACCCGTCAGCGAGGGCGAATGCGAACTCCTCAAGCCCAACCAGTGCATCATCTCGCCCATCCATCTTCCCGTCATGAAAAAAGAGATTCTGGCGAAAATGATGGAGAAGCGCATCACGGCACTCAGTTTTGAAAACCTGAAAGATGACAGCGGACACAATCCCATCGTACGCAGCATGAGTGAAATCGCCGGCAGCGCTGTCATGCTGATTGCCGGTCAGTACCTCAACAGTGCCAACAACGGTAAGGGATTGCTGGTAGGAGGCATCAGCGGCATACCGCCCACCAAGGTCATCATCATCGGCGCCGGAATTGTGGGCGAATATGCAGCACGTACCGCGTTGGCCATGGGAGCCAGTGTGAAGATTTTTGACAACAGCATCTACCGGCTTAAAAGACTCCAGAACAATATCGGCGGAAGGATGTGGACCTCGGTGATTGAACCCAAGATCCTCTCGAAGCAGCTGAAGACCTGCGATGTTGCTGTAGGGGCGCTGAACAGCGCAGGAGGAAGAACGCCGCTGGTGGTTACCGAAGAAATGGTCAGCCAGATGCGACCGGGATCTGTGATTGTGGATGTGAGTGTCGATCGTGGTGGTTGTTTTGAAACCAGCGAAGTGACCACGCACGACCAGCCGGTATTCCGCAAATTCGATGTGATCCACTATTGTGTACCCAACATCCCCAGCGGTTTTGCGCGCACCGCCTCGCAGGCAATCAGCAATGTGTTGATGCCACTGCTATTGGAGATGGCCGGAGAGGGTGGTATCGATCAGATCATCCGGCACAAGCAGAATATCCGCACGGGCATCTATGTATTCAAAGGGAGCCTTACCAACTTTTACCTCAGCGAGCGGTTTGAACTCAAGTACACCGACCTTAACCTGCTGATGACCAGCCAGCGTTAGGAAGCGATATCGGCTTTGGCCGCGTTAACTGAAATTTCCACAGTGCAGGTTTTATACTCTTCGGGGTTGTTGCTCGCCACAACCACCAGCCTGTTCCGGGTATGTTCTTCCATCCACCGGTGATAGCGTGATGCCCCGTCAGCATCAAGATTGGTGAGCGGTTCATCGAGCAGCAGCAGCGTTGTGTTGCTGAAAAAAGCCAGGGCCAGTTTCAGGCGTTGTTTCATGCCGCTGCTGAAATACCGCACCTGTTTGTTGGCTTCTTTTTCGAGATGTGCCTGTATTAATATTTCTTTTTCGGAAAGGTTGAGCGGCTTAAGGCGATGATGAAACTGCAGCAGTTCACCGGCGGTCATTTCCTCCACCACGGAAAGATAGGGCGCAGCGAGAGAGAGATGCTTATACATGTTTTCCGGAGCGATCATCTTGCCGTTCTTACTGTGTCGGATTTCGCCTTCACTGAGCCGCATGTATCCGGCCAGCACCTGCAACAGGGTTGATTTGCCCGAGCCGTTGGGTCCGGTGATTACATAGCGGTTGCTTCCGGAAAATTCCAGCTGCAGCTGCCGGAAAATCCATTCGCGGTTGAAGCGTTTGCCGGCATTGTTGAGGGTAATCTCCATTATGGGAATCAGGGTTTGTGGGCCCCGGAAAAATCAGGAACCTATTCGTCGTCCATGCTGCCCTTGGTGAAGCGCTTGATGATGCCACGACCGCTTTCGCGGATGAAGGTCACAATCTCGTCGCGCTCGTCGGTAGCGGGCAGTTCTTCTTCAATAAAATTCAGCGCCTGCGATGTGTTAAGCGATTTATTGTAGATGATGCGGTAGATGTCCAGGATCTTGTTGATTCTGTCGAGTGAAAATCCGCGACGCTTGAGGCCGATGGAATTTACGCCGGCATAGCTCAGCGGTGTCCTTCCCGCTTTGATGTAAGGCGGCACATCCTTGCTGACCAGTGATCCTCCGCTGACAAAGGAGTGCTGACCGATCTGCACGAACTGATGCACCGCACACATGCCCCCCAGGATGGAATGGTCGCCCAGCACCACATGGCCGGCCATCTGGGTGTTGTTGCTCATGATGCAGTTGTTGCCTACAATACAGTCGTGTGCGATATGGCTGTAGGCCATGATCAGGCAGTTGTTGCCCACGCGGGTGGTCCACCGGTCCTTACTGCCCCGGTTGATGGTGACAAATTCGCGGATGGTGGTATTGTCGCCGATTTCTACCGTGGTGTTTTCCCCCTCGAATTTGAGATCCTGCGGAATGGCGGCGATAACGGCTCCCGGGAAGATGCGGCAGTTTTTTCCGATGCGGGCGCCTTCCATCACGGTTACATTGCTTCCGATCCAGGTGCCTTCGCCGATTTCCACATTCTGGTGGATGACGCTGAAGGGGTCCACCTTCACATTGGTAGCCAGCCTGGCGTTGGGATGGATGTAGGTATGCGGGTGAATCATGGTTGGTCGGGCGAAGTTGGTTTATTGTTTGATGATGAGCGGACTCAGGTGCGTTTTACCAATTGTGCGGTGAGGTCGGCTTCCGTACAGAGTTTATTGCCAACGAATACGCTGCCCCGCATCACACAGATTCCTCTACGGATAGGCTCAATCAGTTCCATCTTCAAGAGCATGGTATCGCCGGGCACCACTTTCTGTTTGAACTTGCAGTTATCGATCTTGAGGAAATAGGTGTCGTATTGTCCCTCGGGCATGGCGTTGATGCAGAGGATACCACCGGTTTGCGCCAGGGCCTCGATTTGCAGCACACCCGGCATCACGGGGTTGCCCGGAAAATGTCCCTGGAAGAAGAACTCGTTGAAGGTGACATTCTTGATGCCCACGATCAGTTTATCGGTAAGCGTTACGATCTTATCTACCAGCAGGAAGGGGTAACGGTGCGGCAGGGTTTTCTCGATCTGCTGCAGGTTGTACACCGGTGTCTGGTTGGGGTCGTAAATGGGGAAGTCTTTGGTATGTTTATTCTTCTTGATGTACTGCTTGATTTTTTGGGCGAAAGCCACATTGGCACTGTGTCCGGGACGGTTGGCGATGATATGCCCTTTGATGGGATATCCGATCAGGGCAAGGTCGCCGATCACATCCAGCAATTTGTGCCGTGCGGGTTCGTTCGGAAAGCGCAGTTCCAGGTTGTTGAGATACCCTTCGCTTTTCACTTCAATATGCTCACGGCCGAAAACATTGGCCAGTCGTTTCATTTCCGCCTTGCCCACGGGTTTGTCCACCACCACAATCGCATTGTTGATATCGCCCCCCTTGATGAGGTTGTTATCGAGCAGGGCCTCGAGTTCATGGAGAAAACAGAAGGTGCGGCAGGGTGCGATTTCCTTTTTGAAATCGCGCATGGTTTTCAGTCCGGCGTGTTGGGTGCCCAATACCGGCGAATTGAAATCGATCAGGGTGGTGATCATGTAGTCGGTTGCCGGCAAGGCCGTCATTTCCACCCGTTTCACCTCGTCGTAGTAGCTGATATTGGTATCGATGGTGTACCAGGTTTTGGCGGCGTCCTGCTCCAGAACCCCCATTTCTTCGATGATTTCCACAAAGGGCTCGCTGCTCCCGTCGATGATGGGTATTTCCGGTCCGTTGATTTCAATCAGGCAATTGTCGATGCCCATACCTACCAGTGCGGCGAGAATATGTTCGACCGTGCTTACCTTGACCTCCCCCTTTTCCAGTGTGGTGCCTCTTGAGGTATCGGTCACCAGATCGCAGTCGGCCTTGATGACAGGCATACCAGGCAGGTCGATGCGCTGGAACTGATAACCGAAACCGGGATTGGCCGGTTTCAGGGTCATGTCTACATTAATGCCCGTATGCAGACCCGTCCCGGAAATATTGACCGGGTTGGCCAGGGTATGCTGCTTATCGGGATTGAAATTTAAGTTCATTATGAATGGTTAAAATATAATGACGCCAAAGATATTTGATTTTTCGAAGGCTGCAGGCCGCCTGAAAGAGCGGGTTGGAACTGCTTGTTGAGAATGTTCCTGGAATTTTCAGGTGGCAGTTGAGGATTGGGTCGAAAAGCACAATCGGTATTTGTTGTTCATATACCTTCGGTATTTACGGTAAACCAATGCGTAATCTGCTGCCGACGCCCCTCATTTCGGTTGAAAATCATACAGTTAAGTTGGTTTAAAGCAATAATTTTGACCCCTGTTCGTTTAGGGGGAAGTTGATTTTATGGTTATATGAATACAGGTGCAGTTCGTATCGCATTCAGGGTACTTTATAGGATGCGGTTCTAATAGGGTACCGGCTTCCTGAAAACATCAACGGCAAAACATTGAAAACCGGGTTCACTTCACTTATCGATTTGTTCTATCCGCTGTTCCGTCGCATCATGCCCCTGCAGCTCTACCGCTATGCCACCTGCGGAGTCATCAATGTATTCCTGGATATTTTCACGTTTTATGTGAGTTATCATCTGGTGCTCCGCGAACAGCCGCTTGACCTGGGTTTTTTCACTTTCAAATCCCATACCGCGGCGTACATGCTTTCCTTCTGCATCACGTTCCCTGCAGGATTCCTGCTTTCCAAATATGTGGTCTGGCTCGATTCGAATATTCCGGGACGGATACAACTCTTCCGGTATTTCCTGATGGTCTTGTCCAATATCTTCCTCAACATCGTATTCCTTAAACTCTTCATCGAACTGTTCCACTGGATTCCCCTGGTGGCCAAGTCGGTTACTACCGGCATTGTCATCTGCAACAGTTACCTCAACCAAAAATATTTCTCCTTCAAGGTAAAACCCGAAGCGTCCATGGTAACCGCCAAATGAGGGTTCTCAGGTCACAGCGTTCATACAACGACTCATGAAAAAACTTTCTGTAATCATCCCGGCATATAATGAAGGGAAAACCATCCACCTGATTCTCGATAAGGTACGCGATGTCCGGTTGCTGGGCGGCTGCGTAAAGGAAATCATCATTGTCAACGATTTTTCGAAGGACAATACGGAGGAGGCGATACAGTCCTATGCGGCAGGCAATCCCGGATTGAACATCCAGTACTTCAAGCAGCCGCGCAACATGGGTAAGGGTGCGGCCATACACGAGGGCATCCGCAGGGCTACCGGCGATTTTGTCATCGTACAGGACGCCGATCTTGAATACGATCCCAATGAGTACAACATCCTGCTTCAGCCCATGCTCGACGGATTTGCCGATGTGGTCTATGGCAGCCGCTTCATGGGTGGTAATCCCCACCGCATCCTCTTTTTCTGGCATACGGTGGGCAATAAGTTTCTCACCTTCCTTTCGAACATGTTCACCAACCTGAACCTGACCGACATGGAAACCTGCTATAAACTGTTCAGGGCCGAAATCATCAAAGGCATCAAACTTACCGAAAACCGCTTCGGGTTTGAGCCTGAAGTGACGGCCAAAGTGTCGCGCATTCCGAAAATCCGGATTTATGAGGTAGGCATTTCTTATTACGGACGCACCTATGACGAGGGTAAAAAAATCGGCTGGAAAGACGGCTTCCGCGCCATCTACTGCATCTTGAAATACGGATTGTTCAAAGCATGATCCATGAAACTGCCCCATAAAATACAGGAACGCCCTTTTCTGCTCTTTCTTCCCTTTCTTTTTCTCTATCTGGCTTATGTGCTGCTGAAACCCACGCATGGGAACGAAGCTGATGAAGGCCGCTACCTGCTTTTCGTTCAGCATCTCATGCAGGGATTCTATTCACCCCAGGCGCCCAATATCAATCTCTGGAACGGGCCGGGTTATCCCTTGTTCATCCTGCCGATCATCGCATCGGGACTGCCATTGATTGCCGTAACAATCGCCAATGCGGTGATGCATTATCTCTCAGTGGTTTTCCTGTACAAATCGCTCCGCCGTTGGGTAGGTTTTCCTCTTGCACTTGCATGCTCAATCTTCTGGGCCTGCTATTTAAATGCGTTCCAGAACATGCCACTGGTTGCTACGGAAAGCTTTACCATGCTGCTGATTACCCTGCTGCTGTATTTTCTCGTTCAGGTCTGGGCAAGACCGGCTCCTTCTGCGGATTTCACGGGGTTGCTGCCTGCGGGATTTGTGCTGGGTTATATCGTACTTACCAAGATCATTTTCGGGTATGTTTTGCTGTTTCTACTTTTTTTCGGGTTGGCCGCTTCGGTTTTTGCGCGGAAAAATATACACTACCGGATCATCCGCAACCTGGCTATAGTGGCTATGCTGGTCAACATTCCTTACCTCATGTACACATATGGACTTACCGGTAAGCTCTTCTACTGGGGTAATTCCGGGGGGCAAAGTCTTTACTGGATGAGTACACCTTATTCCGATGAATATGGCGACTGGAAGGGCCCTTTGGTCCGGGGTACGGTGGATATGGGCAACTTCAATATTCCCGGTTCGGAAGATTCACTGCAGGCAAGGCATGGAGCTGATTATGCGTACATTTATAGTTTGCCCGTATCGGAACAGGATGATGCCTTCAAAAAACTGGCTGTGGAAAATATCAAAAAGCATCCCGGGAAGTATGCAACCAATGTGGTGTATAATGCAGGCCGGCTTTTTTTCCACTATCCCTTCAGTTATGCGGTGCAGCGCCCAAAAACACTTTTTGTGATTCCGCTCAACGCCATTCTATTTGCCTTGTTACTCTTCTCGCTCTATCATTCGCTCGGAAAGTTTTTCCGCCTGCCGGTACTTTTGCAGTTCATCATTACGATAGTGCTGCTCTATATCGGCCTTTCCTTGCTGGTAAGCGCCTACACCCGCATGTTTACGGTGATTGTACCGCTGATGTTGTTCTGGTTCGCCTGGGTGATTCGTGATTATCGGGAACAGAAGGCAGCCTGAATTTTTTAAGGCCGCTGTGTTTGAAGATGCCTCTTGTCAATTTCCTGAATGTTTTCTTCTCCCCATTTCCTTTTTGATGAGCGATAGTTCCCGCCCCGTCTGACCGCCTACGCTGCTGTTTTCCTGCGCCCTGCGCATCAAGTAGGGAACCACATCACCGATGGGTCCGAAAGGCAGGTATTTGCTAACTGAGAATCCGGCACGGGCCAGATTGAAGGTAATGTTGTCGCTCATGCCGTAGAGTTGCGAAAAATGCAGACGCTTTGGCGGAACCCTGTGCCGGGCAGCATATTCAACGGCCAGCAAATTGCTTTCCTCGTTGTGGCTTGCAACTATGGTGGCGATGCGGTCACAATGTTTCAGGCAAAAGCTCAGGGCTTCATTGTAATCGCGGTGTGTATGGGCAAGATCGGGCTGAATGGGTGAGTGATAACGCATCGCTTCCGCCCTTTTTCGTTCCTTCTCCATATATGCGCCTCGCACGAGTTTGACAGCAAGATGGAAACTACCCTTTACGGCACTGTCATGGCAGCTTTTCAGGAAACCCAACCGGTCGTGGCGGTAGAGCTGGATGGTATTGTACACGATTGCATTCTTACCGTTGTAATGGTGCATCATCTCCATGGTGAGTGCGTCCACCGGATCCTGGATCCAGGTTTCTTCCGCATCCACCAGCACACCGGTGTTGGTTTCGGCGGCTGCAGCGCAGATGGTTTTCATGCGTGCGGCAACCTGTTGCCATTCCGATTGCTCAGCCGTTTCGAGTTGCTTCAGGGCGTCTTGGTATCGGCTTGCAAGGTTTCCGTCGGAAGGACCCATTAAGTTATCAATTTTCTCAAGCAGGCCGAAACGCGCGATGCCGGTCACTTTGATGCTGATGAACGGAATGTTGGGCTCTTTGCCGGCGTATCGTATTACTTTGATGAATTCATCCGCAGCATGGTCAAAACCCGACTCGCCGTTTTCTCCACCTTCCACACCGTAATCGAGAATGACCTCAACTCCGAATTCGCCCAGTTTTTTTGCCACCGCCGAAGTTTCTTCAAGGGTTTCTCCCCCGACGAACTGGCTGAACAACGTATTGCGGATCAGCGAACGGGTGAAAGGCAGTTTCCAGCGTATGGCCAGCGGTGTCAGGAACAGGCCGGCTTTCAGCAGCAGCGTATTGCCCATGGCGGCAAAAAGCCAGCGGGCTTTTTTCAACTCGCGGTCTTTCTTGTAGGCAAATGCGAATTCGGTATTGCTGAAGGAAACAGGTTTGTCCGAATCGGAGATGGGATGGGCTGGCATGCTTGCTGAAGAGAATTATGGGCAATCGTTCGCTCCGAAATTAAGCCAAGATTTCAACATAGGCTTATCCGGAATATGGCTTCACCGTAACAGGGCTTCCAGTTCCGCAACGGATACCGGTGCGGTCTGGTTGTCGAGTTCAACCACAATCAGGTAACCATCGGCTCCTCCCGCACGGAGTACCGCATCGGCAAGTTTTTGCTGATCACTTTCCATACGGGCTCCTGTTTCGCTGTTCCAGATTTCCCTGGTTGATAAGCAACCCATGGTGGGCGTTTGCGGATAATAGGGTTCCCCTTTATAGTATTCGGGGTTGATGGTGGTGCCGTGGGCGATGATTTCATTGCGGCCCATCAAACCCGCCTCATAGGTTTGCATCAGGGCAGGCAACTCGCTAAGGGAGGATGGAAGCAAGCCGCGATAGAACGCTTCAGTCCAGATGCTGTCGCTGATGCTGCTGTCAGACAGAAACACATTGACGGGCGTTTCGGCAGGCATTGATAGTTGCAGGTTGGGCGTGGGGCCTATGAAATTGATCCGACTAACCGCCGTACCCTGCATCCTGAAAATGCCCTGTGGTGTGTTGCCGTTGGGTAGAAAGAAGGGCAGGTTATAGAGGCCCCGGGCCAGTTGGGGTACGGTGAATAACAACCCGTTACTGCGTAAAAAATTTCCTGCCGTATCGCGCACCAGCACCGCGCCCGGATAATTCCTGTTTTTCCGCTGCAGGCTGAACACCACAGGCCGGTTGCCCGGAAAGGGGTGGTGCAGCAGATCCTGCAACTGTGTCCGGCTCAACCTGTTTTCCCTGTTGTTCAGGTATCGTTCCAGAATGTTTGCGGTTAAACTGTCTCCGGCAGCACGAATTCGCCGCGAGGCGTCGGTTATGAGGTTTTTCCGGTCGGTTCCTTGCTGTTCCCACATCAATGCCGCGCAACCTGAAATCAGTTTCGGGTACACGGTCTGTTTATACAGGGTATTGATTTTGTTTGAGAGCGGACCGGGATGCCAGGAACTTAGTAAGGCAAGCAGGGCATACTGATAGGCCTCACTGCGTTGTCCGGGATCTTCGAAAGCAAGTTCCAGCCGGGCCGATGTCCAGGGTGAATGGTAGCGGAGCAGGGATATCGTTTCGAAGGCGGTGATCCAGTTTTCTTCGGTGCTATCGGTGAGCGGCAGCGAAAGATTTTGTTGTATGCTTCGTTGCACCAGCCTACGGTAAAGTTGCTCACGGGCCGAAGCGGTGGTTTCCCGGACGATTGGAGGCTGTGCCCCGCAAATCAGGGAGAGATGGAGAACTACCAGGATGAGCGCATATCTCAATGAAAGGTGCGGCAATCAGGTCAGGGGTTGTTGGTGGCTAAAAACTGCTGGATCTTGTTGAAGGCATCAAAGTAGGTGGCATTGTCCCAGTCCACGCCATGCCCTTTGTCGGGGTAGAACACATACTGGTTTGGCACGCCCACGGCCTGCAGTGCGTTTTTGAGCCGAAGCGACTGGGTCACCGGATTTACCAGAGGATCCAAACCACCCTGAAGAATGATGGTGGGGCAGGATGCACTTGCCGATACATAGTTGATGGGGCTTGATTGCTGGTACAGGGTGGGGTTTTGGGCGGGAGTAGTGCCGATGATCAGGGCCAGGCTGCTGGCCGGCACCTGCCCGGGATTGTTGTACATCTCGGTCAGGTCGGTGGGCCCGAAAAAGTCCACTACCGATTTTATCTTGACCGGGCTGCTGTATTTGTAAGCGTGAAGGAGCGCCAAATGCCCGCCGGCGCTGGCACCCAGCAATACGAAGTTGTCGGAGATGCCGTACTCGTTCCGCTTGCTGTAAATGTATTCGATGGCGGCCTTGGTATCCAGTTCCTGCGTGGGGAAGAGGTTGGTAGGATAAACGGAAAGCCGGTAGTTGATGTTGAAGATGGCATAACCGGGAAGCCGCCGTTGCAGGCTGTCGATGAAGGGCAGGAAGTTCGATTTGTCGCCCGTGGTCCAGGCACCCCCGTGGATCATGATCATGGCCTTGGTGGTACTGCTGTTTCTTCCTGCGGGAAGATAGACATCCATATTCTGCAAAGCGGCAGAACCATAGGCTACATTGGGATAAACCGCAGCTTCCACAATTGGATTATTGCTTCCGCCGAGGTCTTGTTTTTTGCAGGATGAGGTGGCAATCGTTGCCGTCAGAAACAGTACTAACGAACAGAGGCGGATTAATCGCATGAGATGTATTTTATTGATTGAATTTGTTTCGAGTGTTCAACCGATCATAAAGATACCATCCATTTCCGGGTAGATCCATTTTCCTGACATCTTTCGAATATCCGACGGTAAATGAAGATCAATCCGGTTGAATGCTGATCTGAAGTTCTTTCAACTGATGTGTGTCGATTGGTCCGGGTGCGTCAATCATCATATCCCGGCCACTGTTGTTTTTGGGGAATGCGATGAAGTCGCGGATGCTTTCGCTGCCGCCCAGGATGGCGCAAAGCCGGTCGAACCCGAAGGCGATACCGCCATGGGGCGGAGCTCCGTATTCGAATGCGCCCAGCAGAAAACCGAATTTGGCTTGCTGTTCTTCTTCGCTCATGCCCAGGGCTTCAAACATTTTCTGCTGCAGCTCCCGCTGGAAGATGCGGATGCTCCCGCCGCCGATTTCGTTGCCGTTCAGCACCATGTCGTAAGCATTCGCCTTGATGCCTGCATAAGGATGTTTGAGGTATTCAGCCGGATTGCTGATGACAGGATTATTGCCGATCATCAGTTCAATCTGTTCGGTTTTCGGACTCGTGAAGGGGTGATGCCTGGCTACCCAGCGGTTGCCTTCTTCGTCATATTCAAAAAGCGGGAAATCGAGTACCCAGAGCAGTTTGAATTCATCCGCCTTCCGGAGTTCCAGCCGCTTGCCCATTTCGAGGCGCAGTTCCGAGATGGCCTTGCGTGTACGCTCTTCGGCTCCGGCCAAAATCAGCACCAGGTCGCCGGATTCCGCTCCTGCAGCGTTTGCGATTGCGCGTTGTCTCTCTTCATCAAAAAACTTGTCGGCACTGCTTTTGAAGCTGCCGTCGGAATTGCATTTGATGTACATCAGGCCCTTCATGCCGATCTGCGGGCGCTTGACCCAATCGGTCAGTTCATCAGTCTGTTTGCGCGTATAGGCGGCTCCGCCCGGAACGGCAATGGCGATTACGGTTTCCGCTTCATTGAATACGGCGAAGTCGGCCGGTATCAGTTCAGCGTGTCCCGATCTGCCGGGGAAGGTATGTGCAGGAAACTTCAGGTTGCACAGTTGTATGCCGAAGCGGATGTCGGGCTTGTCGTTGCCGTAGGTCCACATGGCTTCTTCCCAACTCATGCGACGCACGTCCTCCTTGTATTCAATGCCGCACACATCTTTGAAGATGCGTCTGACCATGCCTTCGAACATCTGCAGGATATCTTCCTGCTCCACGAAACTCATTTCACAATCAATCTGGGTGAATTCCGGCTGCCGGTCGGCACGCAGGTCCTCGTCGCGGAAACATTTCACGATCTGGTAGTAGCGGTCGTATCCGCTAATCATCAGCAACTGCTTGAAGGTCTGCGGGCTTTGGGGCAGGGCATAGAACTGGCCCGTATTCATGCGGCTGGGCACTACAAAATCGCGTGCGCCTTCGGGGGTAGACTTGATGAGGAAGGGCGTTTCAATATCCATGAAGCCGTTTTCGTGGAGATAATTGCGCGCACTCCGGTTGACGGCATAGCGCAGCTCCATATTTTTCCGGACGGCGTTCCGGCGCAGGTCGAGGTAGCGGTACCGCATGCGCAGGTCATCGCCTCCGTCGGTATCGTCCTGAATGGTGAACGGGGGCACGGCCGATTTGTTGAGAATGGTGAAGTCCTTGACACCGATTTCGATGTCGCCGGTGGGCAGTTGTGGATTCTTGTTGGTGCGCTCGTTCACCGGGCCCGATACCTGCAGCACGAATTCCCGGCCCAGGGGGTTGGCTTCCAGCCGGCTGTTGAGCGATTCTTCAAACAACAATTGGGTGATGCCGAAACGGTCGCGCAGGTCCACAAAAGTGATGCT
>CAZZLI010000058.1:0-17229 GCA_964655055.1 uncultured Ferruginibacter sp. | reverse complement strand
GCCCGTCCCGATCTTCCCGGTATAGCGGCTAACCTTTCCAGAGACGATGTCTATACGCCGGCAATACCCCTGCCTTTCCAGTTTCCTTTTTACGGGGCTGCATACGGCAATGCTGTCATCAGTACCAACGGGGTTATTTCCTTCGACTTGAGCAATGCATCAGGCTCTGCCCACTATGGCATACTTTCTTCGGGAACAACCGGATTGAGCGCTTCAACCGGTACCCCCGTCGATCTGCCCAGCAATCGCTACGACAATGCGATCATAATGGGCGCTTATTCGGACGTGGACCCTACCATTACAACTTCCCCTACACAACAGATCAAATATGAAACCGTGGGTACTGCACCCCACCGCAAATGGGTGGTCAGTTTCTATAAGGTTCCCTGCTTCAATACGCCATGCCACAACCTGATCCAGAATACCTACCAGATGGTGCTCTACGAAGGATTGGGCGTAATTGATGTATTTGTTTACAGCAAAGAGAATTGTCCATCCTGGAATCAGGGTCGTGGTATCGTTGGCATCCAGAATTTCGGAGGAACCAGCGGAATCATGGCTCCAGGAAGAGCCGCGTCCTCCGGCATGTGGGGCGCTATGAACATGAACGAGAGCTGGCGCTTCATTCCATCATCCGGCGCTGCATTGTTCAGGAGTACCCAGCTGCTTGATCTGTCGGGTAATGTAATTGCCACCGGCGATACGGTAAACAGGGGCGATGGTACTTTTGAAGTCAGTTTCCCGAATGTATGCACGAATACTTCCACCACCTACGTCATCAAAACACGCTATGCCCAGTGGAATAATGCCAATGGATCTGAGTTTTCGATGGATACGGTGCGGGTGAACATCTCCACAACAGCGGCACCCATCACCGAGGCCGTAGCTCCGGCACCTTGCGGCTTGAATACAACGGGCACCATCACCATCAGCAGCCCGGTTGGGCCTTCTGTCAAGTACACGGTATCCGATGGCGTGAACACCACCGTCCAGTATTCTCCGTTAATCACCAAGGCCCCGGGTTCCTATACCGTAACCGCTATCGACACAGTAACAGGTTGCCAGTCGGTGAAGAACATCATCATCAACACGCAGACCACCCTTACGGCAACGGCTGTAGCGGACAGCGCATCCTGTGCGGGATCTGCCACAGGAAGGCTGACCATCAATGCCAGTCTGGGATCGGCGCCGTTCACGTACGCCATCGACGGAGGAAGTTTTTCATCCAATAATGTTTTCAACAACCTGAATGGCGGTCAGTATGAACTTACTGTCCGCGACAATCTGGGCTGTGAATATAATTTCGTGGCAGATGTGTATAACAAGGTCGGTTTCACCACCACGGCAACTACACAAAATTCAGCCTGCTTGGGTGCAGCGACCGGATCCATTACCATCAGTGTGCCTTCCAGAGGTTCGGCTCCCTTCACTTACAAGCTCGATACTTCTGCCACCAGTTCCTTTCAGTCTGCCAATATTTTTTCCGGACTTGCCGCAGGCACCTACAATCTTGTAGTTAAAGACGCCAGCAACTGCCAGTATAATTTTTCAGCATCGGTTTCGCCCAATGTAGGTTCCAGCGCCACATCCCGATCATTTTCCGCTGCCTGTTCCGGTTCGCCGACGGGCCGGATCATCATCACACCTGTACTGGGAACTGCGCCATTCCGTTTTTCAAAGGACAGCGGGCTAACCTATCAGACCGTGGATTCCTTCACCAATCTACTTCCGGGTACCTATCAACTTGCCGTCAAGGATGTGAACGGCTGCGTGTTTAATTTCACCGGAACCGTATTTACCGGCACCGGTTCGGGGGCAACTCCACGAGTGGTGAATGCGGCCTGTCCGGGTTCCCCCACCGGTCGCATCATCATCACACCCACCCGGGGTACTGCGCCTTTCCTGTATTCAAGAGATAGCGGTATCACCTATCAATCAGTTGACTCGTTTACCAACCTTTTGCCAGCTACTTACCGTTTGGCCATTAAGGATGCCAATGGATGTGTGTTTCATTTCCTGGCTGCGGTTGGAAGTGGCACCGGATCACTCGCCACATCGCGTTCCGTTGATGCAGCCTGTTCGGGTTCTGCTACCGGACGCATCATCATTACACCCACCCGGGGAACAGCGCCTTATCTTTTCTCGAGGGATAGCGGACTTACCTATCAATCCGTCGATTCATTTACTAATCTTCTTTCCGGTCCTTATCGTCTTGCGGTCAAGGATGCCAATGGTTGCGTTTACCAGTTCAGCGGAACCGTGGCTAACGGCCCGGGTTCCACTGCCAATTCCCTTTCATTGAATGCCGCCTGTTCTGGTTCTGCCACCGGGCGCATCTTTATCACCCCTACGCTGGGTACTGCGCCTTTCCAGTTCTCCAAGGACAGTGGTGTAACCTATCAGGTTGCTGACTCTTTTACGAATCTTCTTTCCGGACCTTATCGTCTTGCGGTCAAGGATGCCAATGGATGCGTTTACCGGTTCACCGGAACCGTCGGTAACGATATCGGTGCCACTGCCACCTCCAGTTCGTCAAATGCGGCCTGCCTCGGTTCGTCATCCGGCCGCATCTTCATCAATCCGGTTCTGGGAACGGCACCGTTCCGGTATTCTATCGACAGCGGCCTGAACTATCAATTGGTAGATTCCTTTGTCAATGTATTGCCGGGAGTTTACCAACTGGCGGTAAAAGACGTCAACGGATGTACATTCCGTTTCAGTACCACTGTCGGTAATAACATCGGTGTCACAGCAACTTCGCGCTCCATCAACTCGGCCTGTGCTTCGGCATCCACCGGAAAAATCATTGTTTCCCCATCAACCGGTACCGCACCGTTCCGGTACTCGCTCGACAATATCAATTTCCAGAACAAGGATACGATTACCGGATTGGCATCAGGCACCTATACGGTTTATGTTATGGATGCCAACAACTGCAGTTTTGATTTTCAGGGTACGGTGAACAACGATATTGGCGTTCGTGCCGCCGCTCAAAGCCTCAATGCGGCCTGCTCGGGATCCGCTACCGGAACCCTGCTGGTAAGCACCAGCACGGGTACGCCACCTTTCGAATACCTGCTGGGTACAAATCCGCCGAATACCTACCAGTCTTCACCCATATACCGGGATCTCCCCGCAGGTAACTACGATATTACTGTTCGCGATGCAAACCGCTGCTCATTCACCTTCACCAAAACCGTGGTTAACAATATCGGTGTACGGGTTGATACCATCATCGACAAGGCTTCCTGCGCCATCGTGCCCAACGGAAAAATCACCATCATTCCAACGGCCGGTATCGCTCCCTTCAGTTATCAGCTCGATAACGGTGTTCCGCAAACCTCCAACGAGTTCGGCTCTCTGTTCTCCGGGTCGTTTGTCGTTACCGTAAAGGACAGCGCCAACTGCACACTTACCTTTCCGGTGCAGGTAGGCAATGCCGCCCGTGTGGTGATCGACTCTATCAACATCATCCGGCCCACCTGCAATGGCTTGTCAAACGGAACAATCAGCATTTTTCCGCGTCTGGGGGTACCACCCTATAAATATTCCATCAACGGATCGCCATTCCAGGATGCCAACAATTTTACCGGAAGGTTCGCTTCGGCAGGAGATCTTGTACAGATCAAAGACAACAGCGGATGTATCAAGGACACCACCATTATCATAACCGAGCCCGCACTTCTCACCCTGGCTACCTCACCGGTTAAGGCAACCTGTACGGGAAATGCCGACGGAAGCATTACGGTGAATGCTGCAGGAGGTACCCTGCCTTATGAATATACCCTCGACCCTGGGGCAGTTGCGGGTTACCAGTCCAATCCGGTATTCCCGCTGGTTATCGGAAATTATTCCGTTACTGTCCGCGATGCAATGGGTTGCAAGACGACTGCTTCCGAATCCGTAACACTCAACGACACCATGCGTCTTGAGCTGGGTCCCGATACCACCCTCTGCATTGGCAAGAGCATGACCTTCAATGTGCAGACCAACAATGAAACTACGCGCTTTACCTGGAAGCCTTCGGCATATCTTAACGACAGCCTGTTCAAAAATCCGACCGCCTCGCCCCGCGATACCATCCGCTATTATCTGGAAGCCCGCTGGGGCTTGTGCACCCGCACCGACAGCATCACCATTAATGTGTTGCTCAAGCCAACCGCTTATGCGGGAAGGGACACGGCTGTCTGTTTCAAAACACCTGCCATACTCCGGGGAACCGCAGGAAAAGTTTCCGGACCTGTTACCTATTTATGGGCCCCGCCGACCTTCCTCGACCGGACCGATACGACCGTAATCAACTGCAGACCCGATACCACGGGCAGTTACCGCTATTTCCTGACCGTAAAGGATAATTACGGTTGCGGCTTTATCACTACCGACAGTGTGCTGGTTACCATGCAACCCCTGGTACCCGCATTTGCCGGGAACGATACGAATGCACTGGCCAACGGACCGCATCAGTTGCTTGCAACTGGTGGTGTGCGTTATTCCTGGTGGCCGACCGGACCACTCAATAATCCCGATATACCCAATCCGCTGGCTACGGTAAGATTGAATACCACCTTCATCGTCACCGTTACCGATGAAGCCGGTTGTATCGGCACCGATTCCGTATTGCTGCGCGCTTATGTTGGTCCCACCTATCATTGTCCGAGCGCTTTCTCACCCAATGGTGATGGGCTGAACGACCGCTTCAGACCGCTTCCGGTGGGCATCCGTTCCACCCAGTACTTCCGGATCTTCAACCGCTTTGGTGAGCCCGTATTCGAAACCAATGCCTGGGAAGGACAGTTCCTCAAAGGATGGGACGGAACCTTCCGCGGCAGGAACATGGATGCGGGAACCTATGTCTGGATCATCAAAGGAATTGACGAGAAAGGAAATGATGTTCAGCAGAAAGGTACGGTGGTGCTGATCCGTTGATTGTTGGTCAATTTCCCGGTCAGGATATTTTTTGAATTTCCCCGAGTATTTCTTTCGCGTTCCAGGAAATACCTATGCGATTCCGGTCAGGAACTGTTGCCGGATATAATCCACCACATCAATGAAACTGTTGTTCTGCCGGTAGGCGCGCAGTTGCCGGTCGGCGCCGGTACCCTGTTCCAGCATGGTATGGATGTACTGTATGGCATGGCGGCTGCCCAGGTGGGGAACCACATCATCCACAAAGTCGAGCAGTTCGTAGATGAGCACGCGGGTATTGATTTCGGCTTCCTTGCCGAAGTCGATCAGGCTGCCGTCGATACCGTAACGGCTGGCCCGCCATTTGTTTTCGTTTACCAGAGCCCGTGAGTACATCATGAAGTTGAGGTTCTGGCTGCGCAGCTTGTAGAGTTTGGCGCAGATGGCCTGGAACAGGGCCGCGATGGCGATGGTTTCAGGCACGGTCATGGGGATGTCGCAGATACGGAATTCAACGGTATTGAAGAAGGGATGCACGCGGAGGTCCCACCAGATCTTCTTGGCGTTGTCGATACAGTTGGTTTTCACCAGCAGCTTCACATAATTCTCATAGGCCTCGATGCTTTCAAAATAATCGGGTATGCCTGTGCGGGGAAACTTGTCGAACACTTTGGTGCGGAAGCTTTTGTAACCCGTATTGCGTCCTTCCCAGAACGGTGAATTGGTGCTGAGGGCATACACATGCGGCAGGAAATAACGCGCCGAATTGGCAATATGTATCGCCAGTTCCCTCGACTCCATGCCTACATGCACATGCAATCCGAAGATGAGGTTGCTGCGGGCGGCCTCCTGCAATTCGTTGACGATTTCGCTGTAGCGGACATGGTTGGTGATGAGCTGGCTTTCCCAGTGGCTGAAGGGATGTGTGCCCGATGCTCCCACCTGCAGGCCGATGCTGTCAGCAATGCCGTGTATGGTCTTGCGCAGGGTGCCCACATCCATGAAGGCTTCGTCCACATTCTGGCAGATATCCGTTCCCACTTCCACCACGGCCTGATGCATTTCCGCCTTCACCTTGTCGCGGATGATCCTCTGTCCTTCCTGAACAATGCGCTGCTCATGACTTTTCAACTCCCTGGATACGGGGTCAACGACCATGTATTCTTCCTCCACGCCGATGGTGAAGTTCTTATAACTGATATTGCCCATGGTGGATTGGATTATGGGTGATGCATTTGTTCTGCGTTTGGTCAGACCAGCGCTTTCTTTGCGGCACTGCGGCTGATATAGTGGCCCCAGGTCAGGTTATCGGCACCTTCACGGTGTTCAAGCGCCCTCTCGATGGCATAGCGGGCTGCAGTTTCCACAACCCATTCGAAGTTTTCTTCGCCCACACTGGCCCGGTCGGCATCGGGCGCGGGATTGCAGAAGTCGATGGCATAGGGAACGCCGTCGCGCAGGGCCAGCTCCACGGTATTGAAATCATAACCGAGGTAATGGTTGATCTTCAATACCAGGTCGGTCATCATCTTCAGCTTTTTCTTGTCGGGCTTGAAATCGGCCGCATAGCGCAGGTGGTGCGGATTGCGCGGCTCGTAGCTCATGATGCGCACATATTTTCCGCCGATGCAGTAACAGCGGTAGTATTCCTCAAAAATGATTTCTTCCTGCAACAGCATCACCAGTTCACCGGTTTCGGCATGTTTTTCGAAAAACTCGTCGATATTGTTTAGCTTGTACACATTTTTCCAGCCGCCGCCGGCAAAAGGTTTCATGTAGGCCGGAAAGCCGATGTAGCTGAAAATGCCGCCCCAGTCGAGCGGATAGGAGAGGTTGCGGAATGATTCGCTTCCGGTATCGGGGGGAAGTTCACGCGAAGGCAGGATCACTGTTTTGGGAACAGGTACCCCTATTTTCACGGAAAGACAGTTGTTGAAAAACTTTTCATCGGCACTCCACCAGAAGGGATTGTTGATGACGGCAGTTCCGCATAAGGCGGCATTCTTCAGAAAGGCACGATAGAAGGGAACATCCTGTGAAATCCGGTCGATGATCACATCATATCCGCTGCCTACGCCCTGAACCACTTTCTCGATATAGACCGGTTCTGCGGTTACGTCCCTATTGTTCATGCTGTTCACCCGGGCCACAAAGGCCTCAGGGAATGAGCGTTCTTTTCCGTGGAGTATGCCGATTTTTTTCATTTCGGAAGTTTAATATTGAATAAGAAATGCGTTGTTCAAATATGTTTTTGAAAAATCTGATTCCCAAATCTACGGTAAAACCATGATGGGGCGGGCTTCTCTTTCGTTGTGTTTGCAGCAGTTGGCGCGCATCATCCAATGGGGTGGGTATTTCCGTAATTTTGGAATTCATGACCATTGAAAACCGTTCTCTTGTGCAGGTAAAGCGGAAGGAAATTGTCTCCGATTTCCTCGACCGGGTGGTACATGTGGATGTCTATCTGCCGCTGTTTCAGCGCTCTGGCTCAAACCTGCCCCTTTTGCTGGTCAACGACGGACAGGACTTGTTGACCATGGGCTTCCGTGATATCCTGCATACCCTTTATCGGGAAGAAAAGATTGTCCCCGTTCTTGTTGCAGCCATCCACTGTTCGGCCGACCGGAAGAATGAATACGGCACCGCTTCCGTTGCCGATTATCTGGGCCGTGGCGCCAAAGCGGCGTCGTATACCCGCTTTGTACTGGAGGAGCTGATACCATTTTTACAATCCATCGCTCCTTCCGGAACCTTTGCCGAGCTTGCCTTTGCCGGTTTTTCCCTGGGCGGGCTCAGTGCCCTGGACATCGTATGGCATTATCCGCAACAGTTTGTCAAGGCCGGTGTGTTCAGCGGATCCTTGTGGTGGCGCGACCGTGCCCAGGAGCATCCCGACTTTGATGAAAATACCGACCGCATCATGCACCGGCTGGTCCGGACGGGAACCGCCCATCCGCACCTGAAATTCTTTTTTGAAGTCGGAACTCAGGATGAAACCGCCGATCGCAACAACAACGGCATCATAGACTCCATCGACGATACGCTGGCCCTGATTGGTGAGCTCAGGGAAAAAGGTTATGATGAAAGGTCAATTGCTTATCTTGAACTCGCCGACGGAAAACATGATGTATCCACCTGGGGGCGGGCTTTTCCCGAATTCCTCATCTGGGGCTGGGGCAATGCATCTAACTATAACGGAGGCTGATCTTATGCAGGAAACTGTTTACGCCTACGAAATCCTTTTTCAATTCGCCGAATCGGTGTTTCTCCGGATGGGAAGCAACGCCGAGGATGCAAAGCTGGCTGCAGAAGCCCTGCTCTCGGCCGATCTGCGCGGTGTGGACAGTCATGGCATCGCCCGGCTTTCCGGCTATGTTCGTCTTGCACAACAGGGTAGGGTAAATGCCGCCCCGTCGATGCGGGTAGTTTATGAAACACCTTCCACGGCGCTGGTGGATGCCGATGCGGCGCTCGGTCTGCTGGCAGGACCATTTGCCATGCACAGGGCCATCGAAAAAGCCGGATTGGCTGGTACCGGATGGGTAGCCGTAAAAAACAGCAATCATTTCGGCATTGCCGGTTATCATGCCATGCTCGCTTTACCGCACGATATGATCGGCATCGCCATGACCAATGCTTCGGCTACCGTGGCGCCCACATTTTCGCGCGAGCGATTGCTGGGAACCAATCCCATTGCCATTGCCATCCCTGCAGGAAAAGCGCAGCCTTTCGTAGCCGATTTCGCCACGACAACTGCGGCCAATGGCAAGCTCGAAATCCTGCAGCGCAAACAGGAAGAAGCACCATCGGGCTGGGTGCAGGATTCCGAAGGGCTGCCTACCTGCGATGCCCATGCACTGAAAAAAGGTGGTGCCCTTCTTCCGCTTGGTGGCGACCGTGATCATGGCAGCCACAAGGGCTATATGCTGGGCGCTGTGGTCGATATTTTTTCCGGAATCCTGAGCGGAGCGAATTTCGGGCCCTGGGTTCCTCCTTTTCCGGCTTATCTCCCCATGCCCGAAGCGATGCCCGGAGAAGGCATCGGTCATTTTTTCGGAGCCATGCGCATTGATGCATTCCGACCGGCTGAATGGTTCAAGGCCGATATGGATCAGTGGATCCACAGGTTTTCCGGAGCCGAACCGGTCTCGACAGACAGGCCTGTGCTTATTCCCGGCGAACCCGAGCGGAAGATGGAGGAGGAACGAAGAAGTCTGGGCATTCCGTTGATGGCGGAGGTGGTGGAGGACCTGAAGCGCCTGGCCGGGCAGCTGGATTGTGCATGGCCTTCTTGATATTTTTCACGTATTCTTTTCTCCCTGAAATACATGCGTAGCGTTTCCCGAATCTTGTGCAGGAATTTTTTTTACATCAACCTCCTGCTTGTAGTCACCGCTATTTGTGTGCAATGCTCTGGCCAGGATGCCGATTTGAATCTCTTACGCAGGATCAATGCTGCTGAAACGAATTTTAAAAACGGACTTTTTACCTTCACGTCCAATACCACCTATCTCGTGAATGTTTCGGTTCCTGCTGCCATCGGCCTCAAGGGAATACTTTCGCACGACAGGCGCTTGAAACAGGAAGCGCTATACATGGGCGGTGGCTTGTTGCTGAACACCGTGCTGGTTCAGGGAATGAAGCGGGTAATTCGCAGGGAGCGGCCTTTCGAGGTATACCCCGATATAATCAAAAGAGGCGATGGCGGTGGATACAGCATGCCATCAGGACATACGGCTTCCGCTTTTTATACAGCCGCTACACTGAGTCTCTGGAATCCCCGCTGGTATGTGATTCTGCCTTCTTTTGCCTGGGCTTCGCTGGTGGGTTATGGCCGGATATACCAGGGGGTTCATTATCCCTCCGATGTGCTTGCCGGGGCATTGCTGGGAACAGGAACCGCATGGCTGACGTACAAGAGCCGGAAATGGTTTGAACACAGCAGGAAAAAAGAAACGGCAGCAATCAGTTTCTAATTGTCATTCGGTAACATCAAACCCTTCTTCAAAGAATTATTATTGTATTTGCAGTTGACCGGGAATCAGGAAGCTTTTTCCGGAATTGACGGTGATGCGCGCACCTGCCGAAATGAGTTGGGTGGTGTTGAGAATACATTGCCCGCCCGATACCGGATCGATGACAATGGCATTGCCCGAGGTTAGGGGCGAGGGCGGTATGCTTCCGTTCTGCCAGTTGGCGGCATTGGTCCAGTTGCCGTTGCCGGTGAAGGTGTAGGTGGTGGACAGCAGTCCGGTACAGCGCCAGACCTGCTCCACGAATTCAGGCCGGTCGATATAGGGGTTCCGGTTCCCCTGCAGGGCATAGATGGCATCGTTCCGCGCAATCTCTTTGGCGCTTGGCGGATCCTGCACGTGCCATTTGTAGCAGAGCTTGATATACCAGTTGTCGAGCGAGGGGTAAGTGGTTCCGTTCAGAATGTCATCGGCATTTCCATTATTTTTCCAGGCTACCATTCTATCCTGGTATCGGGTAACCATGTAGAGCATGGCTCTTGCAAAATCACCTTTGTATTCGTTGATAGGTTCGAAAACGGTTCCGGTAAAACCCGGAAAACTGTTATTGCCCAGTTTGCTGCCGTTCACCGAGGTCCAGGTGGCGTTACCTACTTCGGAGTACGGATTGTTGTCGTGTTTGGCATTGGTGAATCCGTCTGTAGGAAATACATGGTGCAGGTCGGAGAACATGGGAAGCTGTCCGGCACCAAACCAGGCTTGCGGGAAAGAGTGCTCGCGGTTGTAGCATTCTCCCTGCTGCGTATAGGTTCCGCACTGGTTGTTGCCGGGGATGAAATAGAAGGCTTCCGGCCCGGTGGGGTTATCGGAATACATATCCCAGATCACATTTGCAGTATTGGCATCATTCCGCTTGACATCGGTTGTATAGAAGGCATTCCATACGCCTGGTGTGTAAGTAAGTTCCGTGGTATTGGAGGAGATGATGTTGAACAATGCGGTCTTGAGGTCGGCACAGGTCAGTCCGTTGGCGGCGTTGTAATATCCGTTGGGAATGGCGCTCACCCGCGCCGGGCTTTCCGCTGTTTGCGTTTGGGCCGAAAGCAGCCCGGTACCCTGCAGAAAAAAAGCGGACAGCAGGAGCAGACGTAGGTTCATAGAGGCAATCTTTGGCATTGGGTTTTGACGACAGCTGATTTTGTGCGGGGTCGGAAGGATGCAGCTTGTAGGAATGCCGTTTGCAAATTTATGCGAATAGGCGCTATCATATAGCGCAATTTTTTTGAAGTGCCCAATGTCAGATACCGGTGACATTCGCCACGTACAGATAACCCAACGGCCTTGTTTTCATGGGCCTTGAAAAGATCTGGGGCAAAGGCTGAAAATCCGTATTTTTAATAAAATTCAGGGATGAACCATTCCAATAGAATCGCAACGCTCGACGCTCTCAGAGGTATAGCGGTACTTGGCATCTTGCTGATGAATATCCTGTGGTTCGGGATGCCGGAAAAAGCTGTGGAGGATCTGGGGGTTCGCGGTGAATACAGCGGACCCAATTACTGGGCCTGGTGGATGATCGAGGGTTTGATGCATGGTACCATGCGCGGGGTGTTTTCCATGCTCTTCGGTGCAAGTGCGGTTCTTATCATCGAGCAATATGCCCGTCGCTCGGATTTTGGCAATGCAGCGGAGTATTATGGTCGACGGCTTCTGGTGCTCTTCCTGTTCGGATTGTTCAACGCCTATATCCTGCTCTGGTCGGGCGATATCCTCTACACCTATGCCCTTGCAGGCATGTTCATCTTTCCACTGCACCGGCTTCCCGTCAAACGGATTTTCCTGATTGCAATTGCAGTCATGTTCCTCTTCAGCCTGCTAACCACCTGGCACCTACACAAGCCCATCCGCCTGAAAGCAGCCGCTGATGCCGCGCTGGCAGTAGATACTACAGCGACCCCGCTTTCGAGGCCACAGCAAAGTGACCTTGAATCTTGGAATTCATTCAGAAAATCACAATCGCTGGAGCACAAGCGTCAGGTGGATGCTGAGCAGGTTGCACGCACACAGGGGGGCTTTACCGATTTTTTCATGTACTCGGCCGGTGTGACCTATTTCCTGGAAACGGAATTTGTCTATGATTTCTTTTTCATCGATGCGTTCACGTTCATGCTGATTGGTATCGGCCTCTACCGGATCGGCGTCATTACAGGAAAACGAAGTAGCCGGTTTTATCTGCTGCTTTGCCTGGTCGGATACGCGCTGGGTCTTCCGGTTTATTACTGGTTTGCGGCTGCAAAGGTGGAAAGCGGATTTGATCCTTATCTCTTCGCGGTCCGGATTCCTTATTTCCTTCATCCGTTCGGACGCCTGGCGCTGACGCTGGGCAATATCGGCTTCCTGAACCTGCTTTTCCGGATACCCGTCACTTCCTGGTTGCTGCGGCTGATGCAGCCCCTGGGCCGGATGGCTTTTACCAACTATCTGATGCAAAGTATCATCGGCACGTTGCTCTTTGGCGGATTTGCCTTTGGTATGTTCAACAAGTTGCAGCGGTACGAACTGTATTACGTGGTGCTTTGTATCTGGGCCTTTCAAATTATTTTCAGTCATTTATGGATGCGGTATTTTACAATCGGACCTTTTGAATGGCTCTGGCGTAGTGCCGCACATGGAAGATGGCAGAAATTTGAAAGGCAGGTTGATACGGTTTGAAGCAAGCGGAAGCGGATTGAGCCCGCAGCGGGGTGAACGTTCTTCCCAATTATGCCCCGGTCTCATTCTTCCTGCGTTTTCTTTATCGAAAACGGTTTAAAGAATTCCATCTGCGCAGTACCAATCCTCGGAAAGAAATTAGGGCTGAAATTATAATGCCAGCAATCCCGCTTTATACAACTGGCTCACCGGCTTGTTGTCCCAGAAGAGCTCGAAATCTTCCAGGCCTGCAGCCTTGTAATTTTCCTTTACTTCGCCCAAGGTACGTAACGGCTTTTCGGATAATTGCAGCTCCGGGAGTATGCCATGCAGCCATGCTCCTGCAGCGCGCTCTGTTTTTATTTCTATCGTCTCCGTTCTTGTTTCAAAACGCAACACCGCTACCTCCCATTTGCTGCCTTTCTTACTCTTTGTTTCGATACTGATTTCGGGCAGCCGGCCCAGGAAAACCACTTTGTCGGTGGGTTTGCCTTCAGGCATTTCATCTGTCACCAGTATGCTCCGGATATACCCCGGGTCGATGGTTGTTTTAGGCACCTTCCTTTCAAACCATTTATGGAGTGGTTCGTCCAATCCAACGCCATGCATGTAGTTCAGCAAGGATTTTTTCAGACCGAAACCGAAGCTGTCGTGGTCGGTCCCTGTTTCATCGACATGCTCCACATCGTTGTCGGCAAAACTGATGAGGGTTTCTTTGGCCCGTCTTACGCCGAACGCTTCGGGCTTCAGGCCTACAGGGCTGTGGGCGGTCATGGCGAATTGGTGCCAGAAGCCCGATTGCACAACACCTGCTTCAAACAGTTGGCGCACCATTTCAAGGCTGTCGATTGTTTCCTGGGTAGTTTGGGTAGGAAAGCCGTACATAAGATAGGCATGCACCAGGATGCCGGCTTCGGTAAAGTTCCGTGCAACCCGTGCCACCTGTTCGACGGTAACCCCTTTGTTGATCAGGGCCAGCAACCGGTCGCTGGCCACCTCGAGCCCACCCGAAACACCGATGCATCCGCTGGCTTTCAGCAACTGGCAAAGCGATCGGGAAAAACTTTTTTCAAAACGGATGTTTGTCCACCAGCTCACCACCAGTTTCCGGCGGATGATTTCAATGGCCAGCGCTTTCATCAGGCTAGGCGGGGCAGCCTCATCCACAAAATGAAAGCCGGTTTCGCCGGTTTGTGCAATCATTTCCTCCATACGATCGCAAAGGATGACTGCGGTGAGCGGCTCATATCGTTTGATATAATCGAGGCTGATGTCGCAGAAGGTACACTTCCCCCAGTAGCATCCGTGCGCCATGGTCAGTTTGTTCCAGCGCCCGTTGCTCCAAAGGCTGTGCATGGGATTGATGATTTCAATGGCCTGGATATAATGATCCAGCAACAGGTTGCTGTAGTCGGGAGTACCGGTCTGGTTCTGTTTATAGTCGCTGCAGGATGGATTATTGATATAGGCCACTTCGCCATTCCGGAGCAGATAGGTGCGCTTCAGCTCTTCCGAAGTTTTTTGACCATCGAGATATCCGATCAGGTTTTCCAGGGGAGCCTCACCGTCGTCGAGTGTGATGAAATCGAAATAATCGAAAACCCTTTTGTCGTTGAGGCTGCGCAGTTCCGTATTGGCGAATCCACCGCCCATGGCCGTGTGGATGCCGGGGTAGTTTTCTTTGATATGCCCTGCGCAGCGGAAAGCGGAAAACAGATTGCCGGGAAAGGGGACGCTTATCGCAACCAGACGGGGCTGCAGTGATTTTAGTTTCGCGTCGAGCAGACCGATCAGAATCTTGTCCACATACGTTTTTTCCTGCCCGAGCGCCTCTTGCAGCGCATCGAAACTGTTGGCGCTGCGGCCCAGTTTTTCGGCATACCTGCTGAATCCGAAATGAGGATCCACACATTCACGGATCAGGTCGCTGATGTCTTCTAGGTAAAGTGTGGCCAGATGTTTGGCTTTGTCCTGCACACCCATTTGACCGAATGCCCAGTGCAGGTCGTCAAGTTGACTGAACCGTCCTGCTTCCGGCAGGCAGTTGCGCCTTGCAATGCTATGCGCCAGTGTTGCCTGTTTTCCCTGCAAAAAGGAGACGGCCGCATCGATGGTATTTACGTAATCCTGCCGGAGCTGAAGGATCCTACGTGCATTTTCGCTGAGGGTGTTCCAGGTTGTATCATCCGGTTGCGGACAGGCTGCAAAGAGTTCAACAAGACCCTTCCGGCAGAAAATCTTCAAAATCACTTCAATTCCCAAATCGCTTTGGTAGGCGGGAATCCCCCGGGTATTGAAAAAACCTTTGAGGTAGGCGGTGGCAGGGTAGGGGGTATTGAGCTGGGTGAAAGGCGGTGTGATGAGGTAGACGGGCGAAGTCAATGGCACGAATAGTTTATCATCCGGTTGTATAAAGTAAAGATACGGATACATTGTCTTGGCATATAAAAGTCGCATCTTCAACCTCTGAATTTTTGATTCAATCAAGGCCGGTTCAGATGCGAATCGTTAGATTTGGATGTCAAACGCATCAATATGTCCAGCAAAGCGGAACAATTCCAGCAAAACGGATACCTCGTCCTCGACCAATTCAACACACCCGAGGCCTGCGATGCGCTTATGGAGCACGCGCGTGATTTGTCGGGCCGGTTCGATTATCAGGGCCACCCTTCGGTGTTCCAGACTACCGAGCAGCAAAAGACTACCGACGATTATTTTCTGGATTCGGGGGACAAGATTTCCTTCTTCTTTGAAAAGGACGCATTTGATGACAAAGGTTGCCTGAAGCAGGATGTCTTCAGTTCCCTCAACAAGATCGGTCATGCCTTGCACGACCTCGATCCGGTATTCGAAGCTTTTTCCCGCTCCCCGCAGATGCGGCAACTTGCGGGCGATCTTGGTCTTGACGAGTGGCTGATGATCCAGAGTATGTACATTATGAAGCATGCCCGCATCGGGGGCGTGGTGGATGTGCATCAGGATTCCACCTTCCTGTACACCGAACCCGAATCCTGCATCGGTTTTTGGTTTGCGCTGGAGGATGCCACAAAGGAGAACGGATGCCTTTGGGCCAAACCGGGCGGTCACCGCACTTCGCTGCGTTCCTGGTTCAGGCGCAACGATAGCGGCGGAATGGAAATGCAGGTGCTCGACAGCGCTCCCTACGATCTGGAAGGGATGCTTCCCCTTGAGGTTGAAAAGGGTACCTGTATTGTGCTGCATGGATTGCTGCCTCATTATAGCCTGCCTAATACCAGCGGTAAGTCCCGTCAGGCCTATGCGGTACATTGCATCAACCGTGAGGCGGCCTATCCCGAAGCCAATTGGTTACGCCGTGAACATTCGACATTGAAAGGATTCAGTTGAAATAAATTATGGAAATCAAATTCGCTTGCACCTACTGGGGCTCCGCACCGCTTGCACCGGCTGCGTTTATTGAAAAGATTCTTGCTGCAGGCTACACAGGGGTGGAGGTGCTGCTTTTTCCGCCCGACCCGCTCAGCGATGCTTTTTCATCGGCTATCGCCACGGCGCGCAGCCGTGTTCCGGGCTTCTTCTTTGTGCCCATGCAAATCAGCTTTGCAGAAGGTGGGTCTGTGAACGACCTTATCGGAAGGATGCTCAGACACTATGAGGATATTGCCCGGCTGCAACCCGACTTCATCAATGCGCATACCGGCCGCGATTTTTATTCTTTTGATGACAATTGCCGGATTATTGATGCCGCCATGAATTTCGGAGCAAAGGCGGGTATCCGGATCGTGCATGAAACCCATCGGGGCCGCTTCTCCTTTCACGCCGCCGGTTTGTTGTCTTATCTCCGCCGCTTTCCCCAAATGGAACTTGCCGGAGACCTTTCGCATTTCTGTACGGTATCGGAGAGTCTGCTTGAGGAACAGGTGGACATTCTGAACGAAATTTTTCCGTTCATCACCCATATCCATGCAAGGGTGGGCCACGAGCAGGGTCCACAGGTCCATGATCCCGCAGCACCCGAATGGAGGGGGCATTTAGACCGCTTTGTACATTGGTGGCGGCAGATCGTCCGTGTCAGGAAAGCGATGGGGCAATCAATTCTTACCATAACTCCGGAATTCGGCCCGGCGCCCTATATGCCCGCCGCTCCCCTTACACTGGAGCCGCTGGGAAACCAGTGGGAGTGCAACCTGTTTATGATGAAGCATCTAAGGGAGCAACTGCTTCAGCAGGAAGTATGATTGGCCATAGCCCTTATCGTTCGGGCTGTTTTCCGGATTTTTTGCACCTGTTATTGACATTTTCTTTTTGATACTATGTATGAATCGTGATATTCAACGGCTTTGACTTTATGGTTTCTTGATTTTTCGGGTTCCGCCATCTTTTTGCAAAATAAAGATAGGGTTGGGGCTCCAAGTCATGGGAAAAACATACCTTGTATCATTACTCAACGCTAAAACTGCATTATGAAAAGAACAATGAAGATGGCAGGCCTGGCCGCCATCACTGCCGTAATTTTCACCGGTTGTGCCAAACAGGACGCCGTGAAAGTCAATGCTGACGGGTTATCCGCCAGCGAAGTACAGATGATCAAGTCGGCCGGACTCAAACCCGATGGCGCCAAAAAACTGGCCGAGGGTTACCTGATCGAAGGCGATCTGCTCCTCACTGCACAGGAACTTAA
>CAZZLI010000057.1:0-17538 GCA_964655055.1 uncultured Ferruginibacter sp. | reverse complement strand
GTTACCGGGCCTTCCAAAAAAAACACCGAAAATCAGCATTGCGATGACTTAATTGAGGAGCCTGCCTTATTTTTGCGCATGCGATTTTTCCTCCTTCAGGCGGATGGCGGCAATGCGGCGTTCAATTACCTGCCTATCGGTATCCAGTTGATCTTCGCGGCGGGTTTCATCGCCACCATGATGTTCCTCACGCATTTTTTCGGTCCCAAACGCAAAACATCCGACAAGCTGCAGAATTTCGAGAGCGGCATTGATATCAAGGGCAATGCCCGCCAGCCCATGGCGATCAAGTATTTTCTGGTGGCCATTTTGTTTGTGCTTTTTGATGTGGAAGTGATTTTTTTCTATCCCTATGCCGTCAATTTCCGGGAGTTGGGATGGCAGGGTTTCTTTGCCGTACTGATGTTTGTGGGACTGTTTCTTGCCGGCTTCATCTATATCATCAGGAAGGGAGCCCTGAGGTGGGAGGATTGATGCCGGATTGCTGGAACAATCGCTCCGCGTGATTTGTTATTGAAGTGGAAACAGCCGGAATATCCGGTATCAAAAAAAATGATTCATGTCGCGTCCGGTACAATATAATGCCAAACTGAAAACGGTGGAACCGCCTCCCGGTTTTATGGGAGAAGGTTTCATGGCCACCAATTTCGAAAAAGTGGTGGGGCTCGCTCGGAAAAATTCCATCTGGCCCCTGCCTTTCGCCACCTCCTGCTGCGGAATAGAATTCATGGCCACTATGGCCAGCCACTACGATCTGGCCCGCTTCGGCTCGGAGCGCGTGGGTTTTTCGCCCCGGCAGTGCGACCTGCTGATGGTTATGGGTACCATTTCCAAAAAGATGGGGCCTGTGCTGCGTCAGGTCTATCTGCAAATGGCCGAGCCACGCTGGGTTTTGTCGGTAGGCGCCTGTGCCAGCAGCGGCGGCATATTCGATACCTATTCGGTGCTTCAGGGCATCGATCAGGTCATTCCCGTGGATGTGTATGTGCCCGGATGCCCGCCCCGGCCTGAAGCCATCCTCGACGGATTTTTGAAAATACAGGAACTGGTGGGTAACGAGAGTTTGCGTCGCCGGAACAGTGATCAGTACAAGGCGCTGATGAATGCTTACGGAATACAATAACCGCGGATTAGTTTCCGCCCAAAATAACCAACAACGGCTGCCGGTTTGATCCGGCCTGAAGACCGCCCGCTATGTCGCTGACCAACGAAATCATCAAGTCGCGGTTGCTCGAAAAATTCGGCGCATCCCTCACGGAAATTGCAGAACCTTACGGCATGCTTACGTTTACGGCCCCCCGTGAACTGAACCTGAAGGTATTGCAGTTCCTGTTCGATGATGAGCAGTTGCGATTCCGGTTTCTTACCGATCTGCAGGCTGTCCATTATCCCGATCGGAAGGGAGAGGAACTGGCCGTTGTTTATCACCTCCACAATTTCACCGACAACGTGCGGCTGCGCTTCAAGGTCTATGCACCCATAGAAAAGCCCGATGTGTACAGCGCCACGGCCTTGTACCAGTCGGCCAATTTCATGGAGCGTGAGACCTATGATTTTTTCGGGGTGAATTTTGTTGGACATCCCAATCTGATTCGGATACTCAATGTGGACGAGATGGATTATTTCCCCATGCGCAAGGAGTTTCCGCTGGAAGACCAGACCCGTATCGACAAGGACGACGAGATGTTCGGCCGCTGATGTTGATAAAGCGAAGCCGATGAATGAACGCAATTATGAGTGAACACCTGACCTTGCCGGAAGGCAGTATTGAAAAACTGACCACGACCCTCAACCTGGGTCCAACCCATCCTGCCACCCACGGGGTGTTCCAGAATATTCTTGAACTCGACGGTGAGCGCATCCTCTCGGCCGTGTCCACCGTAGGCTATATCCACCGGGCTTTCGAGAAACTGGCAGAACGCCGTCCGCTCTATCAGATCACGCCCATCACCGACCGGCTCAATTACTGTTCCTCGCCCATCAACAACATGGGCTGGCACCTTACCTGCGAGCGTCTCCTGGGTGTTACTACGCCCAAGCGGGTGGATTACCTGCGCATCATCATCATGGAGCTGGCCCGCATTTCCGACCACCTCATCTGCAACTCGATCGTGGGTGTGGATAGCGGCGCTTACTCGGGCTTCCTTTACCTGATGCAGTACCGCGAACTGATTTACGAGATTTATGAGGAAGTCTGCGGCTCGCGATTGACCACCAACATCGGGCGGATCGGCGGCTTCGAGCGCGATTTCACCGCCACCGCTTTCGAAAAACTGGAGAAATTCCTGGTTGAATATCCAAAACAGTTGAAGGAGTTCGAAAACCTGTTCACGCGCAACCGCATCTTCATGGAACGCACCATAGGCTGCGGCCCCATCAGCGCCGAGCGGGCCATGAATTACGGGTTTACCGGCCCCAACCTTCGGGCAGCCGGTGTGGATTATGATGTACGGGTGCATACGCCCTATAGTTCATACGAAGATTTCACATTCGAAATACCGGTGGGTACCACGGGCGACTGTTACGACCGCTTCCTGGTGCGCAACGCCGAAATGTGGCAGAGCCTGAACCTGATCGAACAGGCCTACCGCAAAGTGCAGCAGTTCAAGGGGGCCGATTCAGGAGTATATCATGCCGATACGCCCGCGTATTATCTGCCGCCTAAACAGGATGTGTACACGAAAATGGAGGCCCTGATCTATCATTTCAAGATTATCATGGGCGAAACCGATATTCCGCCCGGCGAAATCTATGTGCCTGTGGAAGGGGCCAACGGCGAGTTGGGTTACTACCTGATCAGCGACGGTGGTCGTGCACCCTATCGCTTGCATTTCCGCAGGCCCTGTTTCATTTATTATCAGGCCTATCCGGAACTGATCAAAGGCGGTATGCTGAGCGATGCGGTGATTACGATGAGTAGTTTAAACCTGATTGCCGGAGAACTGGATGCCTGACGGCGCAGGATGTTGTTTTGAAAAGCACATGATACACAACCGGAAACAAGAATTACCCGGTTGACCATACCATAAGGAGATGATACAATTTAACGAAGCGAAACTGGCCGAAGTGAACGCCATCATGGCACGGTATCCTGCAGGCAAACAGAAAAGCGCCCTGCTGCCCGTGCTTCATCTGGCCCAGGCGGAGTTCGGCGGCTGGCTCGATACGCCCGTGATGGACTATGTGGCGCAATTGCTGGGCATCCAGCCTATAGAAGTGTATGAGGTGGCCACATTCTACAGCATGTATAACCTGCGTCCGGTAGGGAAATACCTGTTTGAAGTTTGCCAGACCGGACCTTGTATGTTGAATGGCAGCGACGACATCATCGCCTACATCGGCGAGCGGCTTAACATCCGCGTGGGTGAAACCACAGCCGACGGCATGTTCACGCTTAAGGCGGTGGAATGCCTAGGCGCCTGCGGCTATGCACCCATGATGCAGTTGGGCAAGCATTACCGCGAGCATCTTACCCGCGAAAAGGTGGATGCCATTATTGAAGAATGCAGGAAGAAGGCGGGTGCATCCGCAGTGTGAAAGCAATAAGGAGCTGAAACAGGAAAACTAAACGTCACGAACAGCATATATGGGAGTGAAACTATTACTGGACAAGGCACACATCGAAGGAATCCGCACCTATGCCGTGTACCGTCGCGAGGGAGGCTATGCCGCACTGGAGAAATCCTTGAAAATGCAACCTGCCGACATCGTGGAGGAAGTGAAGAAGAGCGGACTCCGCGGACGCGGCGGCGCCGGATTCCCCACCGGTATGAAATGGGGCTTTCTGGCCAAGCCCGAAGGCGTACCCCGTTACCTGGTATGCAATGCAGATGAAAGCGAACCGGGTACGTTCAAAGACCGCTACCTGATGGAATTCATTCCCCACCTGCTCATCGAGGGCATGATCATTTCTTCCTACGCCCTCGGCAGCAACCTGAGTTATATCTATATCCGCGGCGAATATGCCTGGATCACCGATATCCTTGAAGAGGCCATCGACGAAGCCAGGGCCAACGGCTGGCTGGGTAAAAACATCAAGGGCAGCGGATTCGACTGCGAAATGTATGTGCAACGCGGTGCAGGGGCCTATATCTGCGGCGAAGAAACCGCACTGATCGAGAGCCTGGAAGGTAAGCGCGGCAACCCCCGCATCAAGCCGCCCTTTCCTGCAGTAAAAGGGTTGTGGGATTGTCCTACAGTGGTGAATAATGTGGAGACCATAGCCGCCGTGGTGCCCATCATCAATATCAGCGGTGAGGCCTATGCCAAAATCGGCATCGGCAAAAGCACAGGCACCAAACTGATTTCCGCCTGCGGCAACATCAACAAGCCCGGCGTGTATGAAATCGACATGACCATCAGCGTGGAAGAATTCATATACAGCGATGCATACTGCGGCGGTATTCCCAACGGGAAAAAACTTAAGGCCTGTATTCCCGGTGGCTCTTCGGTTCCCATTCTGCCTGCAAACCTGTTGTTGCATACCGCGAAAGGGGAGAAGCGGCTCATGAATTATGAAAGCCTCAGCGATGGTGGATTCGCCACAGGCAGCATGATGGGCAGCGGTGGTTTCATCGTACTTGATGAAGACCAGTGCGTGGTGAAACATACACTCACGCTGGCCCGTTTCTATCATCATGAAAGTTGCGGCCAGTGCAGTCCCTGCCGCGAAGGCACGGGCTGGATGGAGCGGATCCTCAAGAAAATTGATACCGGAAAAGGTGAAATGAAGGATATCGACCTGCTCTGGGACATACAGCGCAAGATCGAAGGCAATACCATCTGTCCGCTGGGCGATGCCGCTGCCTGGCCCGTGGCGGCCGCCATCCGCCATTTCCGCGACGAGTTCGAATGGCATGTGCTGAATCCGGCGGAATGTGTGAAAAGGAATTACGGCATCGGCCGTTATGCCGATCCGCTGGAACTGGCTACAGCATAAAGCGGGGCAGGTTTTCGGGAACTGAACAAACCGAAGACATGACCCCGAACAACCGATTATTTTTGCATTATGGCTGAAGAGATAAAAACAATCAAGGTGACCATCGACAACATCACTATCGATGTTGCTCCGGGCACCACCATCCTCAACGCCGCCCGGCAGATCGGTGGCGATGTGACCCCTCCGGCCATGTGTTATTACAGCAGCCTCAAAGGCAGTGGCGGTAAATGCCGGACCTGCCTGGTTGAAGTGGCTGCAGGTTCGGCCGCCGATCCGCGTCCCATGCCCAAGCTGGTTGCCAGCTGCCGCACGGGGGTGATGGACGGTATGGTGGTCAAAAACATCACCAGCGAAAAAGTGAAGGATGCCCGGGCCGGTGTGGTGGAATTCTTATTGCTCAACCATCCGCTCGACTGCCCCATCTGCGATCAGGCCGGCGAATGCCATCTGCAGGATCTGGGCTATGAACACGGAAAGGAAGGCACGCGCTACGAGTTTGCACGACGCACATTTGAAAAGGAAGATATCGGCCCCTATATCCAGCTGCACATGACGCGCTGCATCCTCTGCTATCGCTGCACGTATGTAGCCGATCAGCTGACCAATAACCGGGTGCATGGCGTACTTGATCGCGGCGAACATGCCGAGATATCAACCTATATCAGCAAGGCCATCGACAACGACTTCAGCGGCAATATGATTGACGTGTGCCCCGTGGGCGCATTGACCGACAAGACCTTCCGCTTCAAAAACCGCGTATGGTTCACCAAACCGGTGGATGCCCACCGCGATTGCACTACCCCGGGCTGCTGTGGAAAAGCCACGCTCTGGCTGCGCGGCGATGAGGTGTTCCGGGTAACGGCCCGAAAAGACCCCTGGGGCGAAGTGCAGCATTTCGACGGAAAGCCCGGATGGATCTGCAATACCTGCCGCTTCCATAGTAAGAAGACTGCCGATTGGACCATTGAAGGATTGACTGCTGTCAGTCGTCATTCTGTGGTGTCGCAGGGCAAGTATCCCGGACTGGTGAAACCGAACGAAACCATGACCCGTGTGATGGACGGCCGTGCACCACGCCTGCTGATGAACATCCACGACGAAAGCCAGGTGAACAAACCCGGTGTCCGCCTCAGTGACATAAACGGTCCGGCAACCGGCAAGGCTTTCGATAACACAGAACCCAGTAAATAATCGCATGAATCTGCCCGGAAACATATTGCTTACCATCGACGTGGCCCTTGTCATTGAAAAGCTTGTACTCATTGCCGTGGTGGTGATGTCGTCGCTGGTGATTGCCATGTACACAACTTTTGCGGAGCGCAAACTTGCTGCGGTGATGCAGGACCGGCGTGGTCCGAACCGGGCAGGCCCCTTTGGACTGCTGCAACCCATGGCCGACGGACTCAAACTTTTTTTCAAGGAGGAAATCATTCCCAACTTCTCCTCTGGTTTCCTGTTTATCCTTGGTCCCTGCCTGGCCATGCTTACGGCAATGATGACGGGCGCTGTGATTCCCTGGGGCGACAAGGTGCAGCTGTTCGGCCGCGAAATCAGTTTGCAGATCGCCGATGTGAATATCGGTATCCTGTATGTGTTCGGGGTTGTGAGCATGGGCGTTTATGGTATCATGATCGGCAGCTGGGCCAGCAACAACAAGTATTCGCTGATGGGCGGCCTGCGGGCGGCATCCCAAATCATCAGCTACGAACTGGCCATGGGGATTTCCCTGATCGCCCTGCTGATGGTCACCGGGACCTTGAGCCTGAAGGGCATGGTGAACCAGCAGCTCGACGGCTACTGGAACATCTTCAAACAACCCCTGGGTTTTTTGATCTTCCTCGTTTGCGTGTTCGCCGAATGCAACCGCACGCCCTTCGACCTTCCTGAAGCAGAAAACGAACTGATCGGCGGATACCATACCGAGTATTCCTCCATGAAACTGGGGTTCTATCTGTTTTCCGAATACATCAACATGTTCATCAGCAGTGCGGTTATGGTCAGCCTGTTCTTCGGCGGGTATGACATACCGTTACTTAATGATGCGGAATTCGCGCAACGCCATGGCGACAACCTGATGGCCTTGCTGCATGCCGGCATGTTGCTGGTGAAAATCGTGTTCTTCCTCTTCCTGTTCATCTGGGTGCGCTGGACCATTCCACGGTTCCGTTACGATCAGCTGATGAACCTGGGCTGGAAGATGATGATTCCCCTGGCGCTGGCCAACATGCTGATCACCGGTGCCTGCATCCTGGCGTTTTCGGGTAGGTAATGCCGTAAGTACGGGAAGTAAAAAAAATGAGAAGCAGTCCGATTATGGAAGCAAAGACAATACAACCGCTGACCAACCGATCGAAGCCGGTCGACCGCCGTCCGATGAGCTGGGCCGAGAAGATGTACCTGCCCGCCATCATGAAGGGCATGGCCATCACCTTCGGTCATATGTTCAAGAAGCGGCCCACCATCAACTATCCCGAAAAAACAAGGCCCTTCAGTCCGGTTTTCCGCGGACTGCATATCCTGAACCGCGATGAGCAGGGGCGGGAGAACTGCACCGCCTGCGGATTGTGCGCCGTGGCATGTCCCGCCGAAGCCATCACCATGGAGGCTGCCGAGCGGCAAAAAGGCGAGGAGATGCTATACCGTGAGGAAAAATATGCAGCCCGCTATGAGATCAACATGCTTCGCTGCATCTTCTGCGGATTGTGCGAGGAAGCCTGTCCCAAGGATGCCATATACCTGAGCGAAACCTTCGCCCCGGCGAATTATCAGCGCAAGGGGTTCATTTACGGGAAAGACGACCTGCTGATTCCGCATCCGGTGAAAGAACCCGAAGCCTATGCCAAAGCCAGGGGCTCTAGGGTCAAAACCACTGCTAACTGAAAAACATCCAAGCCGTCCGCATGACGGTATGTAATTTGCTTATGAGTGCGACACATATCATTTTCTGGTTCCTGAGTGCGCTTGCCATCGGTGGCGCCGTTATGATGGTGGCCAGTAAGAATCCGGTGCACAGCATCCTGTATCTGATCATCACCTTTTTCGCAATCTCCGGACATTATATCCTGCTCAACGCCCAGTTTCTCGCCATTGTGAACATCATCGTATATGCCGGCGCCATCATGGTGCTGTTCCTGTTTGTGGTCATGCTCATGAACCTGAATGCGGAGACCGAGCCGCCGCAAAAGCGGAAATACCTGCTTTTTGCCGGCCTGGTTTCGGGGCTCAGCCTGATGCTGGTTTTGCTGGCCGCGTTCCGGAAGAGCAGCGAGGGATTGCAGGCGGTGCAACTCAACAGCGGCGATATCGGACTGATCGCCAATCTGGGTAAGACCCTGTACACCCATTATGTGTTTCCCTTCGAAATCAGCAGTGTGCTGTTTCTGAGTGCGATGATCGGCGCGGTGATCATCGGAAAAAAAGAGGCCGGTCTAAAGCCCTGATTAAACGAATACGTTATGCCTGTCAACTATTATATCTTTCTTTCGCTGGCCCTGTTCTGCATCGGTATTGCGGGGGTGCTTACCCGGCGCAACGCCATCATCATCTTCATGTGCATCGAGCTCATGCTGAATGCGGTGAACCTGTTGCTGGTAGCGTTTTCCAAAATGCACCATCTGGCTTTGGGGGCAACCAATCCGGGCTTGGGCGGCGAGGCCCAGGTGTTCGTATTCTTCATCATGGTGGTGGCAGCGGCAGAAGTGAGTGTGGGACTCGCCATCATTGTGATGATGTACCGTAACACCCATTCGGTGGATATCAATTTTCTGAACCGGCTTAAACACTGATGCGCTGAAGCCGGTTGTCCGCCGGCAATGCGGAAATTCTGTTTATGAACAATGTCTTACAAATGGTCTGGCTGATTCCGGCGCTTCCCCTGCTGGGGTTTCTACTGATCGGTCTGTTGCGCAACCGGCTCCCCTATGCGGTTACCGGTATGCTGGGGAGCGGTACGGTGCTGGGGTCTTTTGCGCTCAGTGTATGGGTTTTCATGCAGGTCCGATCCGGCAATACCCATCTGGCCCATTATTTTGATTTCATCAAGGCATCGGGTTTGCAAATCGGATTCGATTTCCAGATCGATCCGCTTTCTTCACTGTTTCTGCTGATCATCACGGGGGTTGGCTTCCTGATCCATCTCTATTCCACCGCCTATATGCACGATGAAGCGGCGCCGCATTTCGCGCGGTATTTCGCGTATCTTAATCTTTTTGTGTTTTCAATGCTGCTGCTGGTGATGGGTGGCAACTTTGTCATCATGTTCATCGGCTGGGAAGGGGTGGGGCTTTGTTCCTACCTCCTCATCGGATTCTGGTTTAAAAACGACGCATACAACAATGCCGCAAAGAAGGCTTTTGTCATGAACCGCATCGGCGATCTCGGTTTTCTGCTGGCGGTGTTCTGGCTCCTGGCTAAACTGGGCACTGCCGATTATGCTACAGTATTTGCCGGCGTCGGGCAGCTCAGCGCTTTCGACATCACCGCCATTACCCTGCTGCTTTTTGTGGGGGCCACTGGAAAAAGTGCACAGATTCCGCTTTACACCTGGCTGCCTGATGCCATGGCCGGCCCCACTCCCGTGAGTGCGCTGATTCATGCCGCCACCATGGTTACTGCGGGCATCTATATGATTGCCCGAAGCAACATCCTGTACAGTATGGCTCCGGCCACCCAATCGGTGATTGCATTGATCGGACTGGCTACGCTGATTCTTGCCGCAAGCATTGCACTCAAACAAAATGATATCAAGAAAGTGCTGGCCTATTCCACCGTGAGTCAGCTGGGCTATATGTTTCTGGGCCTGGGTGTGGGTGCCTATACCGGCGCCGTTTTTCATGTGATGACGCATGCGTTTTTCAAGGCCCTGCTTTTTCTGGGTGCGGGCAGTGTGATCCATGCCATGGGTGGAGAGCAGGATATGCGTTCGATGGGCGGTCTGCGCAAACATATGCCCGTTACCCACCTCACCTTTTTGATCGGCTGTCTGGCCATTGCCGGTATGCCGCCGTTCTCGGGCTTTTTCAGTAAGGATGAAATTCTGGCTGCCGCTTTCGCCGCCAATCCGGTGCTTTGGGTATTTGGTTTTGTGGGCGCCCTGATGACGGCATTCTACATGTTCCGCCTCTATGCCATGACCTTCCGCGGCGCTTTCCGGGGAACGGCCGAACAACATCATCATGTACACGAAAGTCCGCTGGCCATGACCCTGCCGCTGATGGTACTCGCCTTCCTCTCGCTGGCCGGTGGATGGATCGGTATACCCGAACTCTTTGTGCAGGGCGGTCACCGCCTCGAGCATTTCCTTGCTCCGGTATTTGCAGGCGGAAAAGCGCTGCAGGTTCAACACGCACACCTTTCCCACAGTGCTGAATATGCGCTGATTAGCGCTGCCGTAGCCGGCGCCCTGATTGCCCTTTTGCTGGCACTGCGGCAATACAGCCAATATCGGAAAGGCGAAACAGCTTCAGGCGCTTTCGGCAGGTTGCTGGAAAACAAATGGTATGTGGATGAACTCTATCAGGCCATCATCATCCGTCCGCTGGAACTGATTGCCGGTTTCTTCAATTCGGTGCTGGACCGTAAGATCATTGATGGTCTGGTCAACGGGGTTGGAAAGCTGGTGCTGTTTGGAAGCCGTCAGCTGCGTCTGCTGCAAAGCGGGCAGGTGGGCAGTTATGTGTTGCTGATGGTGCTGGGCATGCTGCTCATGTTCGTGGTACAATTCTTTATCAAAAAATAGTTTGAATGTTCGGTAATTACATCACTATCCCGCACCTGCTTGTTTTCGTCCCGCTGTTTGCCGGGATAGTGGCATTCTTCATCCGCGACGGCTATCGGGTGAAGAACTGGTCGGTCTTTTTTTCCATCATTACCCTGGGTCTGGCTTTCCTCGGCATCTTTTATGCCGGCGATGAGGCCCTGAGCGGACGAACCTTCAACTATGTCTGGCTCAAATATCTGGGTGCCAGCCTTTCACTCAGCCTCGATGGTGTTGGTCGTTTGCTGACCCTGCTCACCGCAATCTGTTTCCCGCTCATTCTCTTGCGTGGTGCACCCGCAACTTACGGGAAGCCCAACAGTTATTACGGATTGATGCTGCTTGCCCAGGCCGGTATGCTGGGTGTTTTTCTGGCTACGGATGCGCTGCTCTTTTATTTCTTCTGGGAACTGGCCCTGATTCCTGTTTATTTTCTCTGCAGCCGCTGGGGCGGGGAGAAGCGCATTGCCGCCACCTTCAAATTCTTCATTTACACCTTCGCCGGATCGCTGCTGATGCTGGCGGCTTTGTTGTATACCTATTTCCAGACATCGGGCACGCTGGATTCCGCACACAGTTTCTCCATATCGGCTTTTCATTCGGTGCTGTTGCAGCCGAATCAGCAGTACTGGCTGTTCGCGCTGTTCTTCATCGCTTTCGCGGTGAAGATGCCGGTATTCCCCTTCCACACCTGGCAGCCCGATACCTATGAACAATCACCCACGACAGTAACCATGGTACTCAGCGGCTTGATGGTGAAAATGGGTTTGTTCGGTGTGATCCGCTGGGTGCTGCCTGTGTTTCCTGCTGCAGTTCTCCGGTTCGACACACTGATCATCGCGCTCTCTTTATTCGGAGTGGTTTATGCCAGCCTGATCGCCATGCGTCAGGACGATCTGAAGCGGCTGCTGGCTTTTTCATCCATTGCACATATCGGATTGATGGCTGCGGCTTTGTTCACCACAAGGCAGCTGGCTATTGAAGGATCCATCCTTCAATTGTTCAGCCATGGCATCAACATCATCGGTCTCTGGATGGTGGTGGATTGTATCGAGCGGAAGCTTGGGGTGCGGAAGATTTCACAGCTTGGTGGTTTGGCCAAAAAGGCTCCGGTGCTCACCATCTTCGCGGTGGTGATTGCCCTGGCCAATATCGCCCTGCCGCTGACCAATGCTTTTGTGGGGGAATTCATGATGCTGGCCGGAGTGTTCCGTTTTCAAATCGGTTTTGCCGTACTGGCCGGTGCGGGCATCATTCTTTCGGCCGTGTACACGCTTAACATGCTGAAGGGGGTGTTTTTGGGTGAAACCAATGCGCTCACGGAAACGGCCGGCGATATTTCCTTGCAGGAACAACTTGCCTTTTCGGTGGTGGTTACGGCCATCCTGATGGTGGGCCTGTTTCCCGAACCCATGGTCGCGCTTACCCGCGACACGGTTTCGTTTATCATGACACGTTATCAATAACATGCAGCAATAAGGTTCAGCTATGAATGCAATCATTTTTTCGGCGCTCTGGGGTGTTCTTCTGATGTTCGGCGGTGTGCTGTTCCGGAACCCGTCAACGCCCCGTTACTGGGCCATTGCCGGGCTGTTGCTGGTATTTGTGGTGAATGCGCTTGAACTTTACAGCGGGCAGGGTTTCTTCGATATCAACCTGCGGGGCTTGCTGGTTTTCAACAGTTTCAACCGTTCCTTCATCGGGCTGATGCTCTTGTGCACGCTGGTCTATTTCCTGCTCAGCGGCCGGGATATCGTGAAGGTGGGCGCCTATCCTTCTGAGTACTTTGCCCTGATTTTTTTCGTGTTGTGCGGACTCTGCCTTTCCGCCACCTACAACTCACTGCTTACGCTGTTTCTGGGTATCGAAATCATGTCGATACCCCTTTATATCCTAACGGGAAGTGATAAACGAAACCTGAAGAGCAATGAAGCCGCGCTCAAGTATTTTCTTATGGGGGCCTTCAGCACCGGCATCATGCTGATGGGTATCGCCTTCATCTACGGTGGAAACAAGGAAGGTTCTTTCCTGATCAACGATATCGCTCTCGGCACCGGAAAACTTTCGGTGATGCTCGCCACGGGCCTGTTGCTGCTGATGGTTGCCATGTCGTTCAAGATATCGGCCGCTCCCTTTCATTTCTGGACGCCCGATGTGTACGATGGCGCACCCACGGTATTCACCTCCTTCATGGCCACCATCGTCAAGGCAGCGGGATTCGTGGCCTTCATCCGTTTGTTTGAAAACGCCTTCGGTCAGGTACAGGCGCAATGGCAGATCTTCATCGCCCTGATTGCCGCCGCCACCTTGTTCATCGGAAATATCACACCGGTATTCCAGCAAAGTGTCAAACGCATGCTCGCCTATTCCTCCATCGCGCAGGCAGGCTTCATGCTGCTGGCGGTATTCGCCATCAACGATCTGGCCAAGGAAGGTCTTATACTTTATGCCGTGGCGTACAGTCTGGCCACCATCGGCCTGTTTGCCATCCTCTTGCGCATGCGCGATTTCACGGTTGATGGATTCAACGGACTAGCCGCCGAACATCCCGCCTTGGCTGCCTGCGCCGCGCTTTTCCTGTTTTCACTTACGGGCATTCCGCTTACCGCCGGGTTTCAAAGCAAACTGATGATGGTGATGGCCGTGATCAAAACCGGAAAATATCTCTGGCTGGTTATTTTCGCCTTGTTGATGGCTGCCGTCAGTGCCTACTACTACCTGCGTGTCATTCAGGCCATGTATTTCAAGGAGGCCTCATCCGAGTCAAGAGCTGAAGGGTTGTTGTTGATGCCGGTATCCGCTTCATTCAGAAACCTGCTCATCCTTGTAGCAGTCCTGTTGCTGATTCTGGGCATCTGGCCCAATCTGGTTACCGACTGGCTTCACTATTGATTGGATTGTTCAGGTCGTGTTGCCTTCCGTTTTCATGGTTACCTCTTCTTTGGGTTTTCTGCTTTTCCTCTATATTTGTCTGAATAAATCTTTTCAAACCAACTCCGGTATGGCGGATGATTCCGCTTCAGATTCCGGATGTCTTTTTCAACCTTAAAAAAATATCATGAAAGTTTTTTTTACGCTCTGCATCGCTGTTTTAGCTGTTCCTGCGCTGGCCCAAAAGTCTTCAACGACCATGCTAAGTCTGGCTCCTGCCGGTCAAATCCGCCTGAATGCCTATAGCGGATATGTTTTTGACGACCGTGTCGATATGCCCGAAAATAATTTTTATGGCGTTGTGAAGGGTGGCTACCAGTGGGGTCTGGGTGCCGAATATATGGTACGGCCCAACCAGTCGGTCGAGTTGTTTTACATGCGCCAGAGTACAATAGCCGAAACCCGCAGCTTCGGACTCAATCCCAAGGAGATTGACTACAAGCTGGGTATCAATTACATCATGCTGGGCGGCAACCGTTATTTTTCAAAGCCGGGCGGACGGGTGGAAGGTTTTCTTGGCGCGATGCTGGGTGTCGGATTTGCCAATGCTGAGAATCCCTCAAGCAACCGGAGCTCCAATATCACCAAATTTGCCGTGGGCATGAAAGGCGGCGCCAATATCTGGCTCAGCGGGCAGCTTGGTTTGAAACTCCAGGCCCAACTGCTTTCCGCCGTTCAGGGTTTTGGCGGTGGTGTATATATCGGTACAGGCGGGGTAGGAGTGGGTACTTCAACCTATTCCTCCATTTATCAGTTCAGTCTTGGTGGCGGGTTGGTGTATCGCCTGCAGTCGGGAAATTGATCAGTGATTCGCCAAGATTTTCGAATCAAAATGACAACGTGTAAATAATATTTTTTAATTCTAAAATTTCAAGATCATGGGCTTTCTCAAAGAATTCAAATCCTTTGCCGTCAAGGGCAATGTCATTGATCTGGCGGTTGCCGTTGTCATGGGCGCCGCATTCGGCAATATCGTCAGTTCGCTGGTGGATGATGTGGTGACTCCACTTATCCTTTCGCCTGCCACACATGCCGCGGGGGTGGCCGATATCGACAAGCTCACCCTGGGGCCGCTCAAATACGGCAAGGTGCTTGCTGCGGTGATCAAGTTTGTCGTTATTTCCTTCTCGCTCTTCCTGTTGGTGAAGGGTGTGAACAAACTCAGCAAGGCGGAGCCGGCCAAACCTGCGGAGCCCTCGTCTACCGACAAGTTGCTCACCGAAATCCGTGACGCATTGAAAAAATAATAAACACCGCTCTGGTTATTCCGGGCACATCATCATTCATCAAAACAATTCCACCATGAGAAAAACAGCAGCAACCCTTTGTACAATTTTTATCCTCCTCCAGTCACAGGCGCAAAAAGTCGGCGGTGAATGGTCGGCCGGTCTCCGTCTGGGAGGTTCTTCCGGGGTCAGTTTGAAGAAACACAATGAGTACAACAAAGCCGCATTTGAATTCATTTTCGCCAATTCTTTCGACAAAACGGTAAATGGGTTTTCTGTTACCGGCCTGTATGAGAAACTTTCTCCCATGAACGGCAACGGACAGCTCAGCGCCATGTGGGGCGGCGGCGTAAATCTTAATTTCAAGGATAACGTCAAGTTCGGCTTGAGCGGCATTATCGGATTCGACTGGCGGCTGAAGACGATTCCCGTCACCCTGCAGGTAGACTGGATGCCTACCTGGTATTTTATCAACGCAAGTTATTTCAGCGGCATCAACGGTGCCTTCACCGCCCGATATGTGCTGAACCGCAAGAAATACGAGGGAAGGAAATAATTTCTTGCTGACCTGCCGCATCTGACTCAGGATATTTTTCCGGATTGGTGCGGCAGTTTTTTTGGATTTCCTGAGTGGGTTAATCATCTGTTCTGCAGAGGGTTTTTCGCAGAGTTCCTGACAAACCAACGCATCATGAAAGGGCGGACCATCTTGGCTGTTTTGTTTTTTACAGGGTTTCTTGCCGATGCGTCAGGCCAGTCCCTCCCGCCTGTCCGGGATTTGAGCGATGTGATCAGTTCGGTTTTACGTAAACAGCCCGATACTACCCGGCATCCTGCAAAACACCGTTATGCCCTTCTGCCTTCGTTCGGATACAATCCGAGTTTCGGATTTGTGATCGGTGCCAAGATGTCCGGCGGCATGCATCGGGGCAATCCAGCCACCACCCATCTTTCCACCTTTGGAATCGAGGCGCTGTACACATCGAAGGGCATCATCACCCTGCAGGCCATCCATAATGTTTTCACCGACGGCAACCGGCTCAATTTCCAGGGCAACTGGCAGGTGTCGCGCTTCGGTCAACTTGATTATGGTCCAGGTTCAAGCTCCGGACTTTCGGCAGGCGATGGTTTTGTGGTTAACGAATATCCGGTTACGGATGCCGACAGCGCCTTTCCGATGAAGTACACCTATATCAGGCTTAATGAAAAAGTGTACAAGAATATCCGCCCGCACTGGTATGCCGGTGCCGGTATCAGCCTCAACTTCTATTCTTCCATCGACGATGTAAAGCTGAAGGCGGGGTATAACACGCCACATCAGGCCTATAGCCTAAACAATGGATTCAATCCCCGGCATTATGCGGTGAACGGATTGCTGGCCTGTATCCAATATAACACGCGCGAGCATCCTGTCCGTTCCTACGGCGGCATCTATGCCGATTTCGCACTTCGGTACAATCCACGCTGGCTGGGCAGTACCAAGGCCTCGTTCCAGTTGCAATACGATTTCCGGAAATACTGGCAGCTGGGTAAGAGAACCGACGGGTCGGTGCTGGCCGTATGGCATTGGGCTTCGGTATTGCTGGGGGGAACCCTGCCTTATCTGGAAATGCCTTCCACGGGTTCCGATACCTACAAGCGGAGTGGCAGGGGGTATACCATAGGCCGGTTCAAGGGACCTTCCTTTGCCTACTTCGAAACGGAATACCGGTTTCCCATTTCGGCAAACCGGCTGATCAATGGCGTCTGCTTCTTCAACCTGCAGTCGGTGTCCGACGGAACCGGCCGTAACTTTTTTCAATCCTTCAACCGGGCAGGCGGTGCCGGTTTGCGCATCCTCATGCAAAAAGCTGCACGCACCACACTTTGCATCGACTTCGCCCGGGGGCAATACGGTTCATCGGGTGTCTTCTTCGGCCTGAACGAGGTGTTTTGAAACGGGTTCCCTTTAACAGAAATACGGCTATTCACTTTCTTCCGTTGAAGCGGAGGGAACCAGGTACATGACCGGAACGGCGAGTATGAAGGCGTAGGAGAGATAGGGAGAGAGCAATCCGGACAACGTAGCGAGCAGGTAAATGAGCAGGGTGATTTTGCTTTTCACGCGGGATTTCCGGAGCCGTTCCGGATCTATGGGATGCTGCATCAGGTCGTGGTCTTCCGCATATTCCCTCAGCAGTTTGAACGAGATTGCGTTCATCAGGAAGATGGCACCGTACAGGCAGGAAGCCAGTTTCAGGAGGTGATTCGCGCCGATGAAGCTGGTTCCGAAGGGAATGAGGCTCATCCAGAAAAGTAGGTTGACGTTCAGCCAGGTGAGCCGGTTGTCGGTATATCGGATATGGTGGAACAGGTGGTGGTGGTTGACCCAGAGTACCGCCAGCATGGTAAAGCTTACCACATAGGAAATGAACCGGGGAAGCAGCAGCCTGAATTCGGTGTGCAGGTTTTCGACTGAAAATTGCGGGGAAACTTTCAGATCGAAGACCATGATGGTGATGATGATGGCGATGACGCCGTCGCTGAAGGCCTCCAGCCTGTTTTTGGGAATCAGTTGTTTTTTGCCCACAGTTTTCAGTTGAAATTCCGGCTTATCCAAACTCCCGTAAAGATATTTGATACGAAAGTGAAATTACTTTTAGCCCAAAAATTTTCCCGTATAATACCGATGTGATAGCTGTTTGGGC
>CAZZLI010000056.1:0-17572 GCA_964655055.1 uncultured Ferruginibacter sp. | reverse complement strand
TCTCTTTCTTTTTTGGTTATATCCGCGTATTTGATACCGATTGGATATCTGTAATGGACCAATATTATTGGCCCAAACAGCTATCACATCGGCATTCTACGGGGAAAATTTCGGGCCGATTTATAAATCATTTTCGTATTACATCGGTTTCAACAACTTCATGCAGACGTTCAAATGTAATGAAATAATGCATGGAACAGGGTTGACAATAAAATAAATCCGGAGGTTCTGTTGTCTTGATTGGACAAAAGATATCGGTCAGGCCCCCACCTGACGGTAAAGCGACAGATACTGTTCAGCCCTGCTTGTCCAGCTATGATCAATATTCATAATCCGTTTACAGAGGGCATCCATCCGTTCAGGTTGGCTATGTAGCTCCAGCGCACGGTGGATACTGTAGGTGATGTCCCAAACCTTAGCCTCGTTGAACCGGATGCCGAAGCCCCCCTCTTCACCCAGATCCTGCACGGTATCGCGCAGGCCTCCTGTATTCCGCACAATGGGAATGGTGCCATAACGCAGGGCATAGAGCTGGTTGAGGCCGCAGGGTTCCACCCGGCTGGGCATCAGCAGAAAGTCGGCCGCCGCATACAGCTGATGGCTCAGCGCTTCATTGTATCCAATGCGGGAGTTGTAATACCCCGTCAGCGGGGTTTTCATATTCTCCAACTCCCATTCAATTCGGCGGTCGCCGGTACCCAGCACCAGAAAGTTCATGGCTCCCTGAAGATGGTAAACCGCATCATAAATCGCCTGGGGAAGAAGGTCGGCCCCCTTCTCATGCACCAGCCGTCCGATAAAGACGAAAAGCGGTTTTGCCGGATCGATATGGAATTGCCGGGCTATAGATAGTTTGTTGGCCTTTTTTCCCGCTGAAACCGTTCGGGTATCATAATGGTCGGTCAGATAGTTGTCGGTTGCCGGATTCCAGACGCGGGTGTCGATGCCGTTGAGTATGCCAAGGCATTTGCCCCTTTCGTATTCAAAAAGTTTTTCGAGTCCGTTGGCACTATGCCGCAGTTCTTCCATATAACTGCCGCTCACCGTGGTAACCGCCCTTGCCGATTTTACCGCACTGGCCAGGGGATTGATGGTATTGTTCCAGTCGAGCTTGCCCCATTGCCAGGTATCCCATTCCGGCAGATAGACGGATTTGCTCCAGTCCATCCAGCCCTGATACTGCGCGTTGTGTATGGTAACCACGGTTGGAATTGCAGAAAGATGCCGGTAGGCCAGGCAATGCTGCATCATGAAGGGAATCAGGCCGGCATGATAGTCATGCACATGAACCAGATCGGGGCGATGGTTCCAGCTGGCCATCCATTCCACCACGGCGATCTGGAAGGCGGTAAAGCGCTCGGCATCATCATCGTAACCATAGATAGATTCCCGATCGAGCAGGGCGTTGATGTCCACCAGATAAAGATCGAAGCCAAGCTCGTTGGTCTTTTCGCGAATGATGGTATAATGGAAACGGTAAGGCCCCATGTTGAGGTCGGACTCATGCACCACATCGAAAACATGTTCAGCAAGAAAAGGGGTCCGGTACATGGGCATGACCAGTTTGGCAACGTGCCCGCATTCGGCCTGATACTTTGGAAGGGCACCGGCCACATCGCCCAAACCGCCCGCCTTGGCCACAGGATAACATTCGGCTGATACATGAAGGATTTCCATATAAAATAATCGAGGCAATCAAAGTAAGCAGGAAATTGCTTCCGGCAAATTTTGATGGTCAGATTTTTTCCGCTCAACGATTTCAGTTACTTTCATCCGATAAAAACTTCTTATGCCGATAAACCCAACCACTGCTGCCTCCGGAAGCGGACAAAACAAATCCGGCACCACCACCCCTACCAACTACGGTGCGCTGGGCACGCTGGTGACCGTCTTCTTTTTCTGGGGCTTCATTGCAGCGGGCAACAGCATTTTCATTCCGTTCTGCAAGCATTATTTCCATCTCGATCAGTTCCAGAGCCAACTGGTGGATTTTGCCTTTTACACCGCCTACTATCTGGGCGCACTGCTGCTGTTCATTTACGGGGCTTTCGGGGGCCGCGACCTGGTGGCGAAATGGGGTTACAAGCGCAGCATCGTTTATGGCCTGCTGTTCTCGGCTCTGGGTGCTGCTGCTATGATCATAGCTGTAAATGCCAACACGTTTTCCGGGATGCTGGTTGGTCTGTTTGCTGTTGCGCTGGGCTTTTCGCTGCAACAAACTTCGGCCCAGCCCTTTGCCATCTCACTCGGTGATCCGTCGAGTGCAACCAGCCGGGTGAATCTTGGCGGAGGTATCAATTCCTTTGGAACCATGGTGGGACCCATTCTGGTTGCCGTTGCATTATTCGGAAGTACTGCCGCCGTTACCGACGAAAAGATTCAAAGCCTGGGACTCAGCAAAGTGGTCTGGCTCTATACGGCAGTAGGATTGCTTTTTCTTGCTGCAGCTGCCTTGTTTTTCTTTTCCAAAAAAGTTCCGGCAGGCATTTCCACCGAAAAAACCGAAAAGGCCGGAAAGGCATTGAATATGCTGCTGATGATTACTGGATTGCTGATCATCATGTTCGTTCCCGTGTTCAGCAGTTACAAGGGTGAGGATGCGCAAAAAATCGTTAGCATACAGGACGAGATCAAAACCATTGAGGTGCAGGCAGGAACCGTCATCCGCGGAAGTGGCATGCAGGGTTTCGCCCCGGGAAAAGACCTGATCCAAACACACAGGTTGCTGGATTCGATAGGGAGGGCAAATACAGTCAATGCACCGGTAACCACGGCTGTCGATACGCTGAAGCAACAGTATGCCGATATTGATGTTAAAAATAAATCCATCGCCCTCATCCGCGAGCCGCTGGAACGATATCGCATGAAATGGCTGCTGGGTGCGCTTGCCGTGGTGGTAGGCGGGCTGCTCGTTGCCAACCGGCAGGGTGTGAAAAATCCCGAAGGATGGGGCGCCATGCAGTATCCGCAACTGGTGCTGGGCATGCTGGGTATTTTTGTTTATGTAGGTGTGGAAGTAGCCATCGGGAGCAACCTTTCGGAATTGCTGAAACAGGATGCATTCGGCGGTAAGACCTCTTCAGAAGCGGCGCCTTATATCTCTATGTACTGGGGCAGTTTGATGATCGGTCGCTGGGCCGGTGCGGTGGCGGCGTTCAATCTGGGCAGCAAAACCCGACAGATCCTTACAATCATTGTTCCGCTGATTGCATTCGGTGTGGCTATCGGCATCAATACGCTGGCCGCGTACGACATGTCGCATCTTTATTATTACATCGTTTGCGTGTTGGTCATGATCGTCGCCATGCTCGCTGGCCGTCAGAATCCGGCCCGCACCCTGCTGCTCTTCAGCCTGCTGGGTGTTGTGGCTATGAGCATCGGGATTATGACTACCGGAAATGTCGCCATCTATGCCTTGCTCAGCGGAGGCCTCTGCTGCAGCATAATGTGGCCCTGCATCTTCAGCCTGTCGGTTGCCGGTCTGGGTAAATACACCACTCAGGGTTCCGCCTTCCTGATCATGATGATCCTGGGCGGCGGCATCATCCCGCCCATTCAGGGCAAGCTGGCCGATCTTACGGGCATTCATGCATCGTACTGGGTTTGCGCCATTTGCTTCGCCTATCTGGCCTTCTTCGCCTTTGTGGTGAAAAACATACTTTCCCGGCAGGGCATCCGTTTTGATGAAGCCCCGGCCGGAGCAAACCATTGATCCAACCTTCAATCCTGTATCATGAGCACATACGCCATCGGTATCGATGTAGGAGGCACTACCACCAAATTCGGCATTGTATCCAGCGAGGGAAAAATCCTTTGCCAGGATCGTCTGCCGACAAACGCCCACGAAGATGTGGCTGATTTCATTGATGAACTTTACGGAAAACTGGAGCCCATGATGGCCTCGGTGGGCGGTAAGGAAAACATTGTTGGCATCGGCATGGGGGCTCCTAACGGAAATATCTACACGGGCACCATCGAATACGCACCAAACCTGAAATGGAAAGGCATCATTCCCATCGCCGAACTGATGCATAAGAAATTCGGTTTGCCTGCAAAACTCACCAACGATGCCAATGCTGCGGCAGTGGGCGAAATGATGTACGGCTGCGCCAAAAACATGAAGCATTTCATCACCATCACCCTGGGTACCGGTGTGGGCAGCGGCATTGTCATCGACGGAAAGATTGTGGTAGGTCATGATGGTTTTGCCGGCGAACTCGGGCATACCATCATCCGGCCCGGAGGCCGACCGCACAAATCCACCGGCATGCGGGGCAGTCTGGAAGCCTATGCATCTGCTACCGGTGTACGCGAAACCGCCATCGAGCTGCTCACCGAACATCCGGAAAAAAGCAGCTTGTTGCGGGATTTCAGCATCAACGAACTCACCAGCGAAACCGTTTACGACTGTGCCATGAAGGGCGACAGCATAGCCAATGAAATCTTCGAATTCACCGGACAAATCCTCGGCGAATCCCTTGCCAATTTCATCATGTTCTCCTCTCCTGAGGCCATCGTGCTATTCGGCGGATTGACGAAAGCCGGGCCCCTGCTGATCAATCCTACACGAAAACACATGGAAGCCAACCTGCTTCCCATCTTCCAAAACAAGGTCAAACTGTTGTTCAGTGAGTTGAAGGAAGCCGATGCGGCAATCCTTGGGGCAAGCGCCCTGATCTGGCAATAAAAAACACATTCAGAAAAATGTTCTTCTCAGCAACGACTCCCTGCCGCTGATAAACCTTTTACTCTGGTTTTTTGGGGAATGTTGTTGGGAAGGGAATGGTTCGTGAGCCACGAGAATCAAGGCAGAGAAGCGGTTGATTGAAAACATCAACGCCGGTTGCCCTTAAGCGCTTTTCGGATCAGGCATCCGGTAAGTGTAGAAAAACCGCCGATAAGGGCACCGATCAATCCGGTTAGTAAAATCAGAAGTTCCGGACTATCGCGCTTGATCATGAGCTGTGAAATACGGTGTGCAAGGATATGCTCGTTGCCGCTGCTCAGCCTCCAGGCCATACCGCCCCAACAAACAAAGAGGGCAAGGAAGCCACAAAGAAATGCCGGCAACGATTTTTGGGGAATGGCGAGTCCGACTACGAAGGCGGCGACGGCCACCGACCACCAGGGAAAATACAAACCGGCAGCAATGCTGAGCGTGATGTTCAACAAAAATGCAACGATGAATTTGGCCTGAGTCAATTTGATCATGATATCTCTTCTGTTCCTCGTTTTTATTTTTTTGCAACCGGCCCGAACCGCATCCGCCACTTTATGCGGGAGTCGGACTTCTGCTGCTTTTGCATCATCCATAATTTGTAGTACTGACCGGCAGCCCAGTCATCTACAAAATTATCATAGTAGCGGCTACCGGGGTTACCGCTCTGTCCACCCGGATAAATTCCGCGGGCATCGGTGGCTTCCGTCAGACCAACGACCATCCGCCAGCTGGGGCCATGGGTTTCCTTGGTAGCGTTGATGCAGTTGGTGCCCCCTCCGGTTTTCAGGTTATATCGACCGAGCGCTTCCAATTGGGCGAGATGGCGGATTTTTGTGGCTTTATAGCGCGACCAGCCCTGTTTTTCGGATGCCCATATTTTTTTGAGTTCGGGCGTGGAGGCGGCAAGCGCTTGGGTAACGATATCGCCCAGCGTTTCCACGGCTAACGTTTCTGTATTGTCAATGAACCGATAGGCCGTATCGCGCAACAGGCTTTCAGCAAGCGAACTCTCGAAGGGCTTCATCATAGGCTCGGGTGCGGTTCGGAACTCATCATCATAAATGAGGTCGTAGAATTTTTTCCAGAACACACTGAATACCGTTGCCCCTTTCGATTCCGCATCATTGACCCGGTTCCATTGCGCGAGGATATCCAGGTAATAGCGATCATCGTTGTTCAATGTACCGCGATTGACATTGGCCAGCAGCAGCGGAAGAACGGCATCAGCAAAAGCGTTTTCATCACTGAGCTGCATTTTAATCATATCATCGATGGTAACGCCGGATGAAGCCGTCAACAGCTTATTGACGAGGATGCCCCGGTACATGGGAAAGTCGCGGCCGAGGTAATAGGGATAGGTGGTATCGGCAGGTTTCTGGTTGGCGCTGCTGACAAAACCCCGTTGGGGATTGAGTTGAAACGGATTTTCCGATTCGGGTATAAAGCCCTGCCAGAGATAGCTGCTGTCCTGCCCCGGCATCACAAAATCACCCTGCCCTTTCCATTTGGCCGGCCATTTGCCCTGAGCGGTCATGGCGATGTCGCCATTCTTTGCTGCAAAAAGACAATTCTGTCCGGGTGTTTTGAGATTGCTGATTGCGGCGCGGTAGTCGGCATAATTCCGGGTACGATTGAGTTTATAAAAAAGCATGAGCTCCTTCCCGGCATCATGGGCTGTCCAACGTAATGCGATGCCCGTGGTTGCCGACAAGGTCAGGGGTGATTTATACCGGCCGTCATACATCACAGGGCCGAAAACGGTATAGGCAACAGAGTCCACCACGGTAAGTGAATCACGAATGCTGATGGTTTCAATCCGAAAGGTTACGGGTTGCCAGCCGTTGTTGAACCAGTATTCCTTTCTGGTAGCGTCTTTGAACCGGATGCTGTAGTAATCCCGCACATCACGCCCACCGTTGGTGAATCCGAAAGAGCAACTGTCGTTGAAGCCCATGATAATGCCCGGAGCACCGGGAAATGAAACACCGTACACATTATGGTCGGGAGCGCTGAGCTGCATTTCGTACCAAAGGGCGGGAAGGTTGAGCCCCAGATGCGGATCGCAACAGAGTATCGGCGCACCGGAAGCCGTTCTGCTTCCGGCAACCGCCCAGTTGTTGCTGCCGTTTTCACGATCGGGCTTATCCTGTTGCACAGGAACAGGAACCGGGTTAGAAAAATAGGCGGAGTCGACATCTCTGGGCGGAACAGGCCTTATGGAAGGCGCTGCATATTGAGTTCCTGACGGAATGATCGGATCGAGGGAATCCTGATTATAGGGATAAAGCAAGCGGAAATCGGCCGGGTTGAAAAACCGCCTGGCATTGGTCATTTCAAAATCATCGTCGTGCCCCGAAAGGTCGTAGGACATGTACTTGAGAAAGAGTACGCTCTTGAGATTGGTCCAGGCTTCGGGCTTGTATCCGATAAGTTTGTATTCCAGCGGCAACTGGCTTTCCTTCAGCGAGGCTATATAGGCATTGACACCAGCAGTATAGGCATCGAGAGTATTTTTCATCAGGGTATCCTGCTCCATCTCCTGCAGCGACTGTTCGGCTGCATAGCCCATACCCATGCGGCGGAATTGTCGGTCGTGATCGAAACCTTTCTTGCCGATGATTTCGGAAATACGACCGGCTGCTGAAAACACCTGCAGTTCCATCTGCCAGAGCCGGAAGCGTGCATGCAGATAACCCTGAATAAAATAGAGGTCGTGGTCGTTTTCGGCAAATACATGGGGCACCAGCCTTTCGTCGAAATACACATCGGCCGACTGTCTGAGGGAAGCCACGGGAATATCCGCGCTGAAATCGGTTTGCGCATGTTCCGCATTCTGCCAGATGCCATGCTGCGGACTTAGTAACTTTCCCAAGGGAGCGGGAAGTAAAACTGAACTGTTGAGTACATAAACCAACCCAGCGGTAAGCAAAGCGGTGAATAAAGGGAAGAAAATCCGGGTATTCATAAACAATCTCACAACAGCTAAGCAGTTTTTAATCTGATGCTTAACCGAAGAGGCGGGAAAGGTACATTTTCAAGGGGAAATCAGGCCATTACGATAGGGTAAAATTTTTATTGGGTATTTCGGCATACCCGCCTGGTCAGGATAACTATTAGCGATCGGATAGCTGTAATGAACCAATTTCATTTGCCCAAACAGGGAGCAGATCGGCATTATACGGGGAAATTTTGGGGCTGAGTGGTAAATCACTTTCGTATAATTTTAGGCCATGAAGGAAGAAACCGAATCCGTAAGGAATATTCTGGGGCTCAGGCTGCCGACCGACCCGCGCTGGGTCAATCTGGCCGGAATGCATCTGGCTGAAATCCTTACCGATCATGCCTATTGCGAGCAGAAGGCTGCCACCACCTGCATCTCGTTGATTCAGCGTTACCCCGACCGGGTGGAACTTGTGGAGGAATTGTCGCCCATTGTCACCGAGGAATGGGGGCATTTCCGCATGGTGCTGGCCGAATTGAAGAAGCGGGGGCTGGCATTGGGGAAACAGCGGAAGGATGAGTATGTCAATAAACTGCTCGAATTCCAGCGTAAGGACGGCAGTGTGGAACTCCGCCTCCTCGATCGCCTGCTGACCATGGCCCTGATTGAGGCCCGGAGTTGCGAACGCTTCAAACGCCTGAGCGAGGGGCTCGATGATGCCTACATGCGCAATTTCTACCGAAAGTTCATGGAAAGCGAAGCCGGTCACTACACACTGTTCATCAACTTAAGCGAAACCTACCTGCCCAGAGAAGTTGTGCGAACCCGCTGGGCGGAATGGCTTGATTTTGAAAAGAAAATGATTGCAACGCTGGAAGTGCGTGGCGACAGGGTGCATTGATCCTAACGCCAATGTTGGTTTTTTACCACCAATGAAATTTACGGGAAGGAATCTTGTAGGTCATAAGTACAACAAGGGCAGGAACTATCCTACTATCCTACCGGATGATGATATCGCCCATGCCCGATTTCGCGGATAAGAGGACGCTGCCGGTTCCGAAAACCAATTTGCCTGATGCGTCCAGTTCCATATCGGCTCTTTTCATCTTTACCTTCCCGAATCCGGTTTTCAAATCGAACCTGCATTCGGCCGTTGGATTGCCGATATGTAAATCGATATCGCCATAGCCCGATTTTGTCGTGAGCTGCTGCACCACGACCAAGTCCTTACCCCGAATATCTCCATAGCCGGTATTGGCATCCATCCTCCCCCGGATGCGGCTTAATTCAATATCACCGTAGCCACTGGCCAGTTGAATATTGCCCGAAACATCTTCGGCATGAATGTCCCCGTAGTCGGTCTTGAAGCGGAATTCATTATCGTGCAGGCCGCTCACCGCTATGTCGCCGTACCGGGTATCGATTATGACGGCGATATGCTCCGGCACCTGAAAATCGGCTTTATTAGTTTCTTTCACAGAACCGATTAACACCGACTTGCTCCTGTTTTTCCCCTCAAAATGAATTTCCAGCACGGTATCCCTTTTATCATAGCTTAGGGTGAATGCGGCATTGTCTTTGGGAAAGTAAACCCCTTTCGCCCGATAGGCATATTCAAAATTCATGGCAACATCGTTACGACTGCTTCCCCGGACACTGACCGAACCCACGAGTCCGGATATGACCAAGGACCGAACCCCGCTGAAAACCGTATCAGTCTTTAAAGAGCCGTCTTCCGACTTCCATACACCCGCATCATTGCCCATTCCGTTTGATGCCGGCCGTTTCGTTGTGTCTGTAACGGGGATCATGTGAGTATCGGAAATAGCCAGGCTTCTCTCATCCGGAACTGACCGGGCAACCGTATCCGAAGCAGGCGGAAAAGCAGCAACAGTATCCTGCTGATCAACCCGGCTGCTTAGCCGCGGATGCAGGATAGGCTGCGGAAGCGGGTCAGGGAAGATCAGTTGCCGGGCGGTATCGGCAGGAACAATAACCCGCTTCCCGGAAGGAGCCGGAGTATACTTGTGGTCGGCATCATGCTTTCCAACCCCGGTAAAATACAGGAGGATAGCAGCCACTGTGGCTGTCAAAACTGAAATTGTAGCCATATGCATAGATTTGAAAGAAACGCCTTTCCCTGAAGGTGAAGAACGTACAGAAGCCGGAACTGCCGCATCAATCCAGCCCGCAACATCCTCAACCCGGGTTTCGGCAGGTGCCAAACGGGCGGAAGCAAAAAGCTGATCCAACGATTCCTCTGTCATGGTTAAATGGTTTTGGATTCCTTTGTTTCCTTGAGCAATTCAAGCAGCCGGCTCCTCCCCCGCGACAACTGCTGCCGTACCGCCACCTCCGACTTTTTGGTAAAGGCGGCTATTTCCTTCACCGGGCAACCGGCTATTTCAAAATAAATCAGCGCATCCCGCTGATCGGGAGAAAGAAGGTTAAGCGCCTGATAGAGTCGTTCAGTATCTGTTTTGCGATCAGCATCCGGTTGTTGTATAACCAGGCTATCCGGGAACTCCCCTTCTGCCAACAGATCCGTTTTCCGATATGCCGCCTTCCGCTGCTGGTTGGCAAGCAGCCGGGTTGCGATTCCAAACAGGAAATACAGGAATTTTTCCGGCTCACGTACCTGTTCAAAACGGGAATAGGCAACAAGAATAGATTCCTGCATAAGATCACGATAGGCAAATTGGGCGCAGGCCCTTGCCTTGCAGAACCGTTCAAACGGTTTATGCACGGGCGCATAAAATGCCATAAACCGGGTTCTTTTATCGTCCATGCGGTTGCGGAGCAAATCCCATAAGGGTATGTGTAAGTGACCTCAAAATTGTGACAGCCACAGCCATTTTTTTTCTTTGGCGTGCAGGATATTCGATACGCAGTTATACCGATTGCCAAGATTTTATCAAATGGAAAATAGAGGCTAGCGCCCTGAAGTTAAAGAGAAGCCGACAGGCTTCCCCTGGCCCCTACAAATGAGAGGAAGAATTTGTCCCGGCGAGGTTTCGCAGCGAGTTCTTTTGAGCTTCAAGCGTGTTTGGGGGAAAACCCCGCCGGGACGGGAAGGTGATGATTGAGTTACGGCAAGGCAACGAGCGGACTCGTGCGCCAGAACAAGCGTCCCATGCATCTTTACACACGAAATGCCCGTTGACCGAAGGACAACCCTTTGCGCCTTACCTTACTTGCTCTGCGGCTTTGCGTGAAACAAACCGAGACCCCCTCGATCCCCCGAAGTGGTAGGTTTACCTCGCAATGTTCCCTTGACCCTGCGTGAAAAAAAATGATGTTTTAGTAACGGCAAGGCAACGAGCGGACTCGTGCGCCAAAAACAAAGAACGAACTTTGAACTTTGAACATTGAACAAACCTCTCAAACCTCTCAAACCTCTCAAACATCTTGTGCGAAAACCCGCCGGGACGAGACTAATTATTTCTCAGCAGGAACCCAGGTATTGTTCTTGAAATTGATGTCGGGAAATACTTTGTCCGGATCGATAACCACCGACTTGAGTTTTTCCGTTGTGGGCAGCTTTGCTTTGAATACGCCGCTATTGTTCCAGATTTCCACAGGAAGTTTCATCGTTCCTTTTACTCCGCCGACGGTTTCGTAGGCAAGGGTTACCGGCATGGCCATTTTCTCCAGATTGGCCAGGGTGACGATAGCGCCTTCACTCCCTGATCCCTTAACATAACTTACATCGGTGATCGACTGGTCGAGGCGGTAATTTTCCATGAACCAACCCTTCCAGAACCAGTTCAAGTCCTCACCGGCCACGTTTTCCATGGTGCGGAAGAAGTCCCAGGGGGTGGGGTGTTTGTATGCCCATCGGCTGATATAGTGGCGGAAGGCATAATCGAAACGATCGGGGCCCAGAATTTCATTACGCAGCAGTTCCAGGCCATAACCCGGTTTGCGGTAGAGCGCCGTACCGATATTCCCTTCCTTCATGGCATCGGGGGCAAGCATCACAGGCTCGGAGTTTTCGCTGAACATGTAGGGTGCCATAACGTCCATGCCGTAGGGCTTATCGCGGTATTCGCCATTATTGAAATCATCGTCGGCAATGGAATTGATGAAGGTATTGAAACCCTCATCCATCCAACCGTATTTGCGTTCATTACTGCCCACAATCATCGGAAACCAGGTATGTCCGAATTCATGATCGGTCACACCGAAAAGGCCTTCCGTCTTTGCCTTGCTTCCGCAGAATACGATGGCGGGGTATTCCATTCCGCCGACATTGGAAGCGATATTTACCGCAACGGGATATGGATATTCGTACCAGCGCTTGCTGTAATTCTCAATGCTGGCTTTGGCGTATTCCGTGGATCTTCCCCAGCCTTCCTTACCACCGCTTTCGGCAGGGTATCCGCTCATAGCCAGACTGGTTTTTCCACCGGGCAGATTGATGCGCGCAGCATCCCAGATAAAGGCCTTGGAAGCGGCCCAGGCAAAATCGCGGGCATTACTGAGTTTGAAGCGCCAGGTCTTTTGCGCATTTGCGGGAGCCTTGTCGCCACCCCACTCCTTCTCATCACAAATGACTACGGTTTTGTCGCTCTTCTTTGCAGCCTCAAGCCGTTGCTGTTGTACCGGAGAAAGCACTTCGCGGGCATTGGTCAGTTCTCCACCCGCAAGTACCAGCAGCCTTGCGGGGGCCGTGATGCTCACATCGAAATCACCATATTCCAGATAGAACTCGCCCGGCCCCAGATAGGGATCGGTGTTCCAGCCCTTGATATCGTCGAACACGCAAAGCCGGGGATACCATTGCGCCACGGCGAAAATTTCACCGTTGGCTGTAGGAAGGATGCCACAACGGTCGGCACCATACATGGGCAACACAAAGGAAAAATCCATGCTGAGTTTCAGCGGCTCCTTTCCCGGTCCGGGCAGCATAGGATTACTGAGTTTCACCTGCATGCGGGTATCGTTGATCAGGAATTGCGCCGGCTTATCGTTCACGCGAACATCCTTGATGGTATAACCGCCGCTGAAAGAACTGGAAGCATCACCGTAACGGCTTCGGCTGCCCACGGGCATACGTGCCTGTCCGCGGCTGGATTTGTCAAACAGGTTCTGGTCGAGTTGCAACCAGAGATAAGGAAGTTGCTGTGGGCTGTTGTTCCTGTAGGTAATGACCACTTTACCTGAAATTTCATGCGTCAGATCGTTGATGCGCGCCTGAATACTGTAATCGGCGCGGTTCTGCCAGTAGGCCGCACCCGGATCGCCGTTAGACGCACGGGTAGGCGTACCCGAAAAAGGGTTTTGCATGGGGGCAAAAAGTTCGGCGGGGTTATAGACCGAGGTTTTTCCATTGTTGGTTTGTGCAACGGCGAGGGAAACAACACCTGAAAGAAAAAGCAGGAAGTAAAGACGATAAATCATGGCAACTATTTTTTGGGTGAATTTAGTTTATAGGCATCAAAATTTTCATTTCCATTCCTGCAGGAATTTCCGGGCCTCCGATTTGGTTGCGGGATCATCTTCGGTATGATCGGGTAATTTCAAGAGGGCATTGAGCATGTTGATCGCTTCCTTGTCGTTGCCCGACTTGTAGTAAGCCTTAGCCAGTTCAAGATAATTGAGTACAAAGCCCGGGGCAAGATGGCGCGCTTTCTCAAAAGCCTGTATGGATGCGGCCATGGAGGTTTCCGGGATTCCCCCGAAAAACATTTTTACCGCAGCGCGTTCAATGAAATTCAGTGAACTCAGCTCATAATGCCAGCGGCCAAGAATATGCCATGCTTTGAAATTCGCAGCGTCGGAATTAAGGGCGGCATCTACGTGACGCCTGATGTTGCGGGCGGCATCAATTTTTTCTTTCCCGCCCTTGGTCATGGCCAGCCTGCCCAGGGCCATAGCCATCACACAGTTGGCATCGCTGCTGCGGGGGTTCAGATTCAATGCCGCTCGGGCATAGGTCTGTGCTGCCTTGTAATAATCCTGGGTAGCGGTCAGCGTCGATTGCCGCTTGCCTATCCGTGAACAGAGTTCACTGCATTTGACAAGTGCCTCGGGATGCGCAGGTTGTATGCGCAGGACGTCGCGGTATTTCTGAAAGGAGGCCGATTCCTGTATGGCGGTTTCGAGTTGCCGGGCTTCCTGCAAGAGTGCCGACACATCCTGTCCGGTTACGGAAAAGAACATGAGCATTGAATACCAGAACAAGAACAGCTTCCTCATCGGTTTTTCTGAATGGATACGCTTACCGAGCCCTGGTATCCGGGTATGGGCGGATTCGATTTGGTTACTTTGATATCGACAGAGGTGATGCGGGTATCGGATTGCAGCAGCAGTTCCGCCAGATCATGCACCAGGGTTTCCAGCAAGGGCGTGGGTTGGTCCATACGGTCTTTGATCAGCCGGTAAAGTCCGGCATAATCGACCGTATCAGCAAGCCGTTGCACATTATCGGAAAGTATGAGCCCGATGGAGGCATCCACCAGAAACGGAGCAGGATTGAGTTTCTCTGAGGGATAGACACCGTGTTTAGCCTCAAAAACCATCCGGTTGAGATGCAGGGTGTACATGGAGTTTGTGTTCGGTTGAATAAAAAAGTTGAAGGACAACAACACGTACGGTCAGTGTAATCCTTTTTCACTGAGGTAGCGTTCGGCATCCAGTGCGGCCATACATCCGCTGCCCGCCGCGGTTACGGCCTGACGGTAAATCTTATCCTGTACATCGCCTCCGGCAAAAACCCCGGGCACATTGGTACGTGAGGTTCCCGGCACGGTGATGATATAGCCCGCGCTGTCCATCTCGATCCAGGGTTCGAAAATCTTACTGTTGGGCTGATGGCCGATGGCAACAAAAAATGCACTGACGGGCAGCACGGTCTTTTCGCCGGTTTGGGTATTGACGATGCGCACGCCTTCCACTTTCTTATCGCCCAGCACTTCATCGGTAGTACTGTTCCAGTGGATCGTGATGTTTTTTGCGGCAAGCACACGATCCTGCATGATCTTGCTGGCCCGCATTTCGCTGCGGCGCACAATCATGTGAACGGAGGAGCAGATCTTGGACAGATAGAGGGCCTCTTCGGCCGCGGTATCGCCCGCACCCACAATCGCCACATCTTTCCCGCGGAAGAAAAAACCATCGCATACTGCGCAGGCACTCACACCGAATCCGTTGAGGCGCTGCTCGCTTTCAAGGCCCAGCCATTTCGCCGAAGCACCGGTGGAAATGATCACAGCGTCGGCACTCACCCATTTTTCCTCATCAATTTCCGCAAGCAGGGGCTGTCCGGAAAAATCGACCTTGCTTACCATGCCATAGCGGATATCGGCTCCCATGCGCTTTGCCTGGTTTTCGAAGTGCACCATCATATCGGGACCCTGAATACCATCCGGATAACCGGGATAGTTTTCCACTTCGGTGGTGATGGTCAACTGGCCTCCGGGCTGTACACCCTGGTACAATACGGGTTTGAGTCCGGCCCTGCTGGCATAAATGGCCGCCGTATATCCGGCAGGTCCCGATCCGATAATCAGACACTGGATTTTCTCTGAGATGGGGTGCGACATCCTGATTTTTTTTCAGGGCAAAAATAGGGCATTCGGTGAAGCGCGGGAAGTTCGGAATGTTCAGCGCGGGATTATCAGCGTTCGGTAATCGGCGGCATATCCGCAGAAGGCTCCGAGTGCTCCGTTGCTGATATTGCCCATCACCACGCCGGGTTGGGCAAAGGGATTGCCGATGCTTTGCTGGGCGAATTCCCAGGTATTCCAGAACCGGTAGGTGTTGCGGTCGATATTGGCGAGTTTGATGGTTACGGTATCGCCCTTTCTGAACAGGGTACTGTCGCGCGGCACCCGGTTATTGCGGTCGATACCGGGTTCTACGGGCACGGAATAACTGGTACCGTCGATCACCTGGTCGTCGAACACGGAATTTTCACCGGGAAGGAAGGGCTCGCTGTTGCGTTTGGTGTAGTAACGAACATAATTGCCAAGGCCCGGAGGATCTGAAGAGCTCACCCAAACCGTAACCTGGCTGGAGTCGGAAGCGAATGGTGCGGGCTTCCACCATAATGAGTCTGGTCGTTTGGCAAGCACCGGAATGGTGGTGGTAGCCAGGTATTCGGTTCCACCGGTGGCAATGCTTAATGAATAGGTGGTATTGAAGGTTCCGGTGATGGCGGTATTCAGGCTGGAGGAATCGGTGCTGTAAAAATAAAAAAAGAGTCCGGGTGCTACGGGCACCGAATACTCGCGAAGACGATGCGTTCGGATACCATCGGTTAGTGTGATTGCCGCATCATGTACAAAGAGGTTGCTGACAATGGACGCGTTGATGTTCGAAAAATAATCGAGACTGTTGGTCAGAATCACTACCGGCGGTTGTCCCTTTTCAATCTGCGCGTCAACCACCAGTTTGGGTATGGAGGAATCGAGGTCGAAGTTGATGGCTTTTTCGCATCCTGCAGACAGGATGAATACGGACATCAATAGTAGTGTAGGGAGCGGTAAAATTTGGCGTGAAGAAAGGCTGGATCTTGTATTCCGGTTCATCAGAAACATTCCTGTTTTCTTCCTGTTGAACAATAACGGCGTGAAAAGGTTCGGAACAACCGGATCAACCCAGATAGGCCTTGAGTGCACCGCTGTAACGGGCTTTCTGCAGGCGTTTGATGGCCCGCTCCTTGATTTGCCGGATGCGCTCCTTGGTGAGGTCGTATTTCTGGCCGATCTGTTCGATGGTGACCCCGTTTTCGCCGTCGAGTCCGAAATAGGCATTGACGATTTCGGCTTCGCGTGGGCTGAGTGATTTCAGTACCCGGCGGATTTCGTTGCGGAGGGAATCGTGCATGACATCCTCATCGGTTTCGCTGCCGCCTTTGAGGAGGTCGCCCATGGCCACATCTTCAGCCTCATGCACCGGTGCGTCGAGGGAGGTGTGGCGGGTATTGCTCTGGAAGATGTTGTTGATTTCCGTTTCGCTCATTTCCAGGAGTTCGGCGAGTTCTTCCGTTGAAGGTTCGCGTTCATGCTCCTGCTCGAAAGCCATATAGGCCTTGTTGGCTTTGTTGTACGTGCCGATCTTATTCTGGGGCAGACGCACCAGACGGCCCTGTTCGGCCAGAGCCTGAAGGATGGACTGGCGAATCCACCATACGGCGTAGGAAATGAATTTGAAGCCCTTGGTTTCATCGAAACGCTGGGCGGCTTTGATCAGTCCCAGATTACCCTCATTGATCAGGTCGCTGAGTGAAAGCCCCTGATGCTGGTATTGCTTGGCAACCGAAACCACGAAACGCAGATTGGCCTGAACCAGTTTGTCGAGCGCCCGCTGGTCATTCATCTTGATTTTCTGGGCCAGAATGGTTTCCTCTTCGGGCGTGATCATCGAAATCTTGGAAATTTCCTGGAGGTATTTCTCAACCGCCTGGGAGTCGCGGTTGGTAATCTGGGTTGCGATTTTTAATTGCCTCATTGAACTTGGGTTGATTTCGGGTTGTCTTTCGGTAGACGGTCCCGCAAGGTGCCGGCAAGGGCATTAGGGTACTTTAACCGTTTTCCGGACAAATAGTTGGCGAAGTTACCGTATTTAAGTAGAAAATCAACGGAAAAAAGGCAAAAAAATGAGCTTCGATCAACAGGTCATTTTAAGTATGGATTTTGAAACGCTGATAATTTCGCAACAGGCTAACGGTTCGTATTAAATGGAAATCCACAAACAAGCTTAGTGTCTCGGCGGGGTTTTCGCCCCAAAGTACCTAAAACTCAAAAGAGGCTTTTGCGAAACCCCGACTTTGAATAAGGGTTTGGATGTATGTGATGGCTGGCTCTTTTATACGTCGGGGTTACGCCAGAAGTTTAATTTTAATTAATGAGTACGATGACGAAAACCCCGCCGGGACAGCAACATCCATAAACAATCTTTTATTT
>CAZZLI010000055.1:0-18071 GCA_964655055.1 uncultured Ferruginibacter sp. | reverse complement strand
TCGAACTTGCGACCTCCTGGTCCCAAACCAGGCGCGATAACCGGGCTACGCTACATCCCGAACATTTGATAAACAGCTGTTGACGACCAAAGCACAGCACCCCGGTATACGTCGATGGTTTTGTTTTGCAGGCTGCGAAAGTAGACAATTTTCCCGATGGCTTTGGTACCGGCAACGGTTTTATTTTGTTCAGTTGGAAATGTTGAGGTTGCCGCTTACCCTGAATTTTTTGCCCGCTTTGACTTCGAGGGCCGCTCCGTTTCTGACCTGCTGCGGAACATCAAGAACACATTCCGCATCAGCGGGAGGGTCGATGATGATGCGTGTATTCGTTCCCGTCAAAGATTCCGGCGGTACCCGGGCATTGCTCCAGTTGGAGGGGTTGCTCCAGTTTCCTGAACCTGTAAAGGTGAATGTTTGTGTGGCCAGCAGTTGGATGTTTCGTGTAGCCGCATAGGTGAAATCGCCCGAGCTGCCGCTGCCGCTTCCCGCGATGCCTGAATAATAAAAGGTGATGAGAGAATCGGCTGCAACCGGATTTTCGGGTGCTGTCCAGCGCAGGTTACCATAAGTGAAGGAGCCCGTGCCTGCAGACAGTAGGGGAGCGTTTATCTGGGAAAGTTCATCTCCGTTGGTGGCTGCATTCTGGTTGGTGGTAGAGAAAATGCCTGCTTTCTGTCCTGCACTGTTCCGTGCCTCGATGGAAAAGCCGAATCGTCTGCGGTCTGATGTTCCGTGGTTGATCTGCAGGCTGAAATCATAGGCGGTTCCGGGCGAAAAACCTCCCGATGGCAGTCCCGATAGGCTTATTGTCCCTCCGCCGCTGTTCAAGGCGGAACCTCCGTGACAGTTGTTACAGTGCCTTCCTGCGGCGCCCGTGTAGCCCTGTGGCGGCACGGTAGACCGCATCAGAATCGAGAAGGAGGTCAGTACGAGAAACAGAGCGGAGAGCGCCACTGCTTTTTTCATCTGTTGTTTTTTGTCTTGCTTAGTTCAAGACCAGGGTCACTGTGCACGGCCTGATCATTGAAAAGATTCAGCGGTTATGCCGGAAATTTGAATGTTCCCGGTAAGGTTCGAATGCGTGCGGTCATTTATTACTTATCGCAGGAATACAAATCGTGAAAAACACTCGTCCGGCGGATTTGTTCGCGAAGGCATTGATTTGCGTGGGAAAGGCCTGTTCCATTTTTTGTGGGGAAATCGTCGGATTGATTGAGGAAAGGCGCCGGTTACCGGCTCGTAGGGTAAATAAAAAAGCGTGCGAATATTGGTTCGCACGCTTTGGGTGAATATTGTTTTGCGGAGAGGGTGGGATTCGAACCCACGGTACAGAGTTACCCGTACGACGATTTAGCAAACCGTTCCTTTCGGCCTCTCAGGCACCTCTCCACACCCTTCAAGTACTGAAGGGCGGCAAAAATACAATCCCGACCCTGAATGCCCAAAACTTGACGAACTCTTTTTAGCGCTTTGTTCACTGGCACAGGGATTCCCCAGGGCATTACTTCATCCCGGCTTCTATATAATCGGCAATCTCTTTCCCTTTGGCCTTGCCCAGCTTGTCCAATCCCGGCTTGAACTGCCCGTCGGTGAACGACCGGTATTGCTCGGGAATCATGTTCCGGAACGACAGGATCTGGTCGATCCCCTTTTTTATTTTTACAGGGTCATTGATTTTTTCCAGATAACTGCAGAAGCCCTCCGAAGCCATCAGCTTCTCCTGGCTCAGCGGCATTGATCTGTAGCTGTTGGCAATCACTTCAAAATCCGATTCATTGCCCTTGCCGATCAGGCTCTTGCTCACACTCATGCTCAAAGCACCTTTCGTATCGCTGCTCAGTGATTTGGCCAGGGTGTAGGCATTTTCAGGATCAAGTTCCTGCAGCCCGTCAAACGCGGCTCCGGCTACACTGTACGAAGAGTCGCTCACATATCTGCGGAACAGGGGCAGGTAAGCGGCATCCTTTGTTTTGCCCAGAAAACCGAGGGCGGCAGCCAGTGTTTTCTTGTCCTTCTCTTTTCCGGCCAATTGTTCCACGGCGGCAATTACTTCCTTGTCTTTGGAAAGTTTGGAAGAAGCGCCCAGCCGGTTCACGGTCAGGGTTCTCAAACCGGCATAACGGTCCTGCAAACCCAAAAGCAGATCCTTCGATGCCTTCTTGCTGAAATGTTCCAGCGCTTCACGGCGATCGAGGTAGTTGGGGGCGTATTTGTATTGATGCAGGAACTGCTCGCTGCTCTTGTTGTCGGTTTTTTCGCAAAGCAGCACCTTGTCACCATCAACATTGATCAGGTCGGGGCGCTTGCTGTAACTGAAACTGAAGGTGTCGGCCTTGCTCTTCAGCCAGACGGGGTAACGGGTTTTGTTTGCTCCATTGTAAACATCGATCGCAACAGGTACATTGAAGGTCTGGCCGTTTTTCTGGGTTTGCTCCACCACCACGCGCGCTGTGCCCGTGGTATCGTTGAACAGATATCCGATTTTCAGTTTCGGGTGTCCGCTGCCGTAATACCATTGTTTCCAGAACCAGTTCAGGTCTTCGCCCGTTTCTTCTTCGAAGGCCAGCCGCAACTGGGCCGCTTCGCCGGTCTTGAATTTGTTGGTGGTAAGGTAGTTGTTGAGCGACTTGTAAAACGCCTCGTCACCCACATAATTGCGAAGCATGTTCAGGATGCGCCCGCCCTTGTTGTAACTGACGCCGTCGAACATTTCCTCCTTGTCGCGGTAATAATAACGCACCAGATCCTTCTTCTCATTGCCGCCCTGCAGGTAGCCCATCATATCCTGGTAATGATGTTCGTCGGCGGCATCCTTGCCCTTCTTGTATTCCATCCACAAATATTCGCTGTAGTTGGCGAAGCTCTCGTTCACGGTAAGGTTGCTCCAGCTTTCTGCGGTCACCAGGTCTCCAAACCATTGGTGGAAGAGTTCATGGGCGATGGTTTCCTCCCATTGGTTCCCCTCGGTAAGCTGACGAAAATTCTGATAGGCACTTTCCTGATGCAACGTGGCCGTGGTATTCTCCATGGCTCCGCTCACATAGTCGCGGCCCACCATCTGCGCGTATTTGGGCCAGGGATAGTCCACGCCCAGTTTGTCGGAAAAAAACTTCATCATTTCGGGGGTGTTGCCAAATACCGCTTTGGCATAGGGGGCCTCTTTCCTCTCAACATAGTAATCGACCGCCTTGCCCTTGTAGCTGTCGTTGATGACCGCAAAATCCCCTACGCCCATGAAGAACAGATAGGGTGCATGCGGCAGATCCATTTTCCAGTAATCGGTGCGCGTGCCGTCGGCGTTTTTCTTTTTGCTGATCAGCAATCCGTTGCTGAGCGTGACATATTTGTCGGGTACCGTCATGGAAAGTTCCTGTGTGGTTTTCTGGTTGGGCTTGTCGATCGTGGGCATCCAGGCGCTGTTTGACTCGGTTTCACCCTGCGTCCAGATCTGCGTGGGCTTGTCCGGATCCTTGCCATCGGGATTGATGAAGTAAAGTCCCTTGGCATCCGAGATGGCCGCGCTGCCCTTCGCTTTCAGTTCGTTGGGCTTGGAAATGTAGTCCACATAAACGGTGTATTTGTCGCGGGAAGTATAGGTTTTGTCGAGGTTGATGGCCAGCTGCATACCATCATAGTTATAGCGCAGTTTCTTCCTGCCGTTGCCTGTCACCAGGGCCACTTCCTTTATGTCCATGCCTTTGGCATCGAGGCGAAGCGAATCGGTGGGTTTCGACTGGGGGCGGAGCGTGATCCAGGCCTTGCCGTACATCCAGGCCTTCGGATAGTCGAAGCGAACCTCGAGCTTGGTATGCACCAGGGCGTTGATTTTTTTCTCGCTGCCGCGGAATTGGGTTTTCCAGGTCGTGTCGTTGTCGTTTTCATCCTCATCGGCCTGGGCGAAAGCCAAACCTGAAAACACAACAAGCGATAATAAAAGAAGCAGTTTTTTCATAACGATGTTTTTAACCGGGTAAAGGTATCATTCGCAGCGGATTATGCACCGAATTTGTATGAGCGGTATCAAAATAGGGTTAATGTATTTAGATTTGTGGTACCAATGCCAAACCATTCTTCCATGCGGAAAATTTTCCTGCTTGTCTTCCTAATATCCGCCGGTGTTGCCGCTTCCGCCCAGCAAACCTATTTCGCCTATCTGCAAACTGAAAACCGGCAGCCCTTCTATGTGAAAATGAACAACCTGCGCTACAGTTCCACCGCTTCGGGATATGTGATTCTGCCCAACCTGCCCGGCGGAAAACATGAGCTGCAGATCGGCTTCCCTAAAAACGAATGGGGCGAGCAATCGGTAAGTGTGGACCTGGAGCAGAAAGACCAGGGTTATCTGCTCAAGCAGTTTGGCGACAAGGGCTGGGGACTTTTCAACCTGCAGACTTTTGCCATATCGATGGCCGCAGGAAAAAACAATGCTGTTGCCGGTAATGCCGCACCGGCTGATGCCGGAGAATTTGCAGGTATGCTTTCCAATGTGGTGAAAGATCCGGGCATCGCCAAACCCGAGGACCGTAACATCGAAAAGAAAACCGTATCGGAAAAGCCGGCGGAAAAAACTTCGGAAAAACCGAAAGAGGCTCCTCCCGCTCCGGTAGTGAAACGCAGCCAGAGCAGTACTCCCGAGGGTATCAGGATGGAATACACCGTGCGTAACGATGGTAAACTCGATACGGTCAGCATCCTGGTTGATGATTGGGAAGTCAACAATAAACCGAAGGCCGGTGCGGAATCCAACGAGATCCGGAATCCGGAGCCCGAACCGAAACCAGCGGCAACAAACCCTGCTCCGGAGAATCCGCCGTCCTCCGGAACGCAAAACCTTGTGGTATCTACAAATCCGGCCTGCACCAATCTGGCTTCCGAAGGCGATTTCCTGAAGCTGCGCAAGCGGATGGCGGGCGAGTCAGAAACCGAGCGCATGCTTGCACTGGCCAAAAAAGCGTTTAAGGATAAATGTTACAGTACCGAACAGCTGCGCAACCTATCGATGCTGTTCCTCAACGACGAAGGCCGTTACGGATTTTTCGATATGGCCTATCCGTTCACCGCCGATCCGCAACAGTTTCCGGCCTTGCAGGCACAGCTTACCGATGCTTATTACATCAGCCGGTTCCGGGCCATGCTGCGCCAATAACTTTTCACCGTTCCGGCCATGCCAAGATATTTCATCGCCGTAGCCTACATGGGTACGCATTATGCAGGCTTTCAGAGGCAGCAGAATGCCAACTCCGTCCAGCAAGAAGTGGAGAAGGCTTTACATACCTATTTCCGCACGCCGCTTGAATGTACCTGCTCTTCCCGCACGGATGCCGGAGTGCATGCCTGTCAGAACTATTATCATATTGACGCCCCCTTTGAATGGGATCCGGATGCCTGCCGTGATGCTGCCTATCACCTCAACGCCATCCTGCCCGATGATATCGTGGTGCTGAACATCGTGCCGGTACCCGAAGACTTGCACGCCCGTTACGATGCCCGCCGCCGGACCTATCAGTATCATATCTATCAGAAGAAGAATCCCTTTTTGCGTGACCGGGCTTTTTATTATCCCTATCCGCTCGACCGCGACCTTCTTGTTCAGGCTGCAGCGGCAATCAGCGAGTATGAGGATTTTGAAGCTTTTTCCAAACGCAGGTCGCAGGTCAACCATTTCCGTTGCACCATCCATAAAAGTGAATGGCGTTTTGACGAAGACCGCCTGGTTTATGAGGTTCAGGCCAACCGTTTTTTACGGGGCATGGTCAAGGGACTGGTGGGTACCATGCTTAGGGTGGGTACCGGAAAAATGGGGCTGGATGAGTTCCGGAAACTGATCGAAGGTAAGGATCAGACCAAAGCCGATTTTTCCGTACCATCCCGCGGACTTTTTCTGATAGAGGTGGGCTTCGATGTTCCCGGTTTATGAGCCCCGGGTTTTTATAAGGAAGGTCAATGGGACACCTTTTGAATTTTTTGTCCCTTCTGCAGGATATTTTTCAGGAATTGACGTGCCGGTTTGTTCAGATTAATCAAATCCGTCCAAGCTGCCAAAGGAATGCGGACCCTCCGCAACTAGATTTGCCCTCCGTTCAATTCGCAGGGTTATTGCAAGGCAATCGCCTGAACGGTAATCTGGAAAGGGTGGGAGGAACCCGGTGCATCGCTCTGCGGTGATGGTATGGCGGTCCCGGCAAAACCTCTTCACCCTTCCTTTTTTGTTTTGCGTTGACCGTAGTAATATATTGCATCTCAGTTCTGCATTTTTCTGATTCAAAGCGGCTCACACAACCCCATCATCATGCCGGTACATCGTGTTTCTTTTTTTCTCTTACTTTTTATACCCCTCATATTTTCTTCCTGCACCGGGGTGAAAAAAGATGCAACACCTTCAGCAGATTCACAAAAAGTCAGCAGGCCGGTGGTCGTATCCTGCACCCAGGGCCTGATGCCCGGCGATTCCATAAGTTATATGCAGGGTGGAGCCAATGCCTTTATACCTACTGAACTCAATGCTGTTCCCGGCGATCTGCCACTTCCTTCAGGCATGGTATACATTCCGGGCGGCAGGTTCAGTATGGGCATGCCGAATCCGGTGGGAATGACCGGCGGAGGCAATGGCGTCATGGAGGATTGCCGTCCGATCCATCGGGTGGAGGTCAATCCGTATTTTATGGATGACCATGAAGTGACCAATGCCGAATTCGCCGCTTTCGTGAAAGCCACCGGATATGTCACCCTTGCCGAAAAAGCTCCTACCCGCGAGGAGTTTCCCGATGCGCTTCCTGAAATGCTGGTGGCCGGATCGGTAGTGTTCACTCCACCGGCCAAGCCCGTATCGCTCAACGACCACCTGCAATGGTGGAGCTATGTGAAAGGGGCCAACTGGAGGCGGCCGGAAGGCGGCGAGTCTTCCATCAAGGGCAGAGAGAACCATCCGGTTGTGCACATTGCCTGGGAAGATGCAGTCGCCTATGCAAAGTGGGCAGGAAAGCGCCTTCCGACCGAAGCCGAATGGGAATTTGCTGCAAGGGGAGGGCTGACCGGAAATCTGTATGCCTGGGGCAATAGTTTCCTGCCGGGGGGAAAGCAAATGGCCAATACGTTCCAGGGTCATTTTCCCGATAAAAACAGCAACGAAGACGGATTTGCCGGTACTGCTCCGGTGAAACAGTACAGCCCTAATGGTTTTGGATTGTACGATATGGCCGGAAATGTATGGGAATGGTGTGCTGACTGGTACCGGAACGATTATTACCAGTCGCTGGCCGAAAAAAATCCGGCTGTCAATCCTCAGGGCCCGCCCGACAGCCATGACCCGGCCGAACCCGGCGTTGCCAAAAAAGTGCACCGGGGAGGATCCTTCCTCTGCAACGACCAGTATTGCACCCGCTACATGGTGGGTACCCGGGGCAAGGGCGACTGGCGAACCGGAACCAACCACCTGGGTTTCCGCTGTGTAAAAGATATCCGCTAGCTCCCTGATCCGAATCCTTTTACCCATACATTATAAGTACGGCTGCCTCCTGTTAGGTTCAAATTCCTCGAAATTGAAGCCTTTTTTGAACCGATTTGCCAAATCCGAACAATCCTGCCTGCTTTTTTCAACTCTTTTGGTTGTCTGAAACCTAGATTTGTTTAACTGACTGCTTCGTCTGAAAAGTTCTTCAATGCCCCCATTACGCTTTTTTAAAATTAATCCTACTTTTCGTGTTGTCTTTATGACCTGCCTGTTTGGCATGTGCTTGTCCATCGCCCTGGGCCAGTCAAATCCTTCTGCTGAATTTGACCGCAAGGGAGAGCAAAATTCTTCGGGTGCTGAGGGCGGGCGTTATCATCGTTTATCGCTCGGTCTGGCCCACGCCCATATTCCTGCCGAAGTCGATTTGCCCGGTCGAAAGAACGTGGTCATTCCCGCCTGGAACTTGGATTATGACTACTGGCTGACTGAGCGCTTCGCCATCGGCCTTCACAATACCCTTTTTTTACAGCAGTTTAGCATCGAGAAGCGGTCCGATAATACGGAGTTGCTCCGTTCCAACCCGGTTTCCTCTTCTTTGGTTGCCCTCTACCGGCCCGGGAAGCGCTGGGTCTTCATAGGCGGTTTGGGCAGGGAGTTTGAAAAGAATAAGAGTTTCAATCTGCTCGACCTGGGTATCGAGTACGGTATTGAGCTGCCGGGAGAATGGGAATTGAGCGCCGGTTTAAAATACGAAAACAAATTCTCGGCCTACGACAGCTGGCTGCTGGGATTGGGAGTCAGCAAGAAATTCGGCCAAAAAAAATAATCAAATATCAGGATGCGACACACTATCAAAATATTTTCATTACTCTGTTTTTTTACCGCTACGGCTTATGCCCAGCAGGACCCGCTGGACCTCAACGACACTGCCGTTGTGAGCGATGCTACCGTTCCGGCTGCCGCTCCGCCCATGCTCCAAAAAAAATGGAACCAGTTCAGCAACAAATACTTTACCCTCAATCTGGGTTTTGCCATACTGCTCGACCATAACATCGTAAATCAGGACGATGCGAATGTAACCCAGGTGGGCAGTATCGGTCCCGGCACCGAATTCCGCGGCGACCGGTTTCTGGCCATGGGCAACCTGCTTTTCTTCAAACGTCCCTGGCGCTACATGATTGCCGCCAATTTCAACGGGCTCGATGCACCCGAGGGGAAGAAGCGGTTCGACTTCATTGACTGGAACCTGGAGATACCGTTTGGTGCCAAAGGTGGCTGGATCACCCTGGGCAAACAGAAAGAGGGCATCGGCCACGAATACATCGCGCCCGGCACCCAGTTGCAGTATATGGAGCGCAGCACGGGAACGCCCATGTTCATCCGGCAGCGCAACATCGGCATCCGTTATTCCAACAGCATACATAATAGCAGGATCACCTACACGATAGGCTACTTCAACAACTGGTGGGAAACCGGCAAATCATTTGCCGACAACGGTTCCCAGGTGGTGGTGCGTGCATCGGGACTTCCTGTTTACAAATCGGACCGGGAGTTGATTCATCTGGGCGTCGGTTACCGGTATACCGATGCGATTAGCGGCCAGCTCAGCTACAAGGCTAAGCCGGAAGTGAATACGGCCCCTTCCTTCATCAATACCGGATCTTTTGCCGCAGATGCGGCGGGAACCCTGGTGCTGGAAGGACTGGGTGTGAAAGGACCCTTCGCGGGTTATGTGGAATACATGCGAACCGCCGTCAACAGTGCCGACAAGGGCAACCCGGTGCTTGACTACTGGCAGGTTGGCGCAAGTTGGTTCCTCACCGGCGAAAACCGGCGCTACAACAAAATGACCGGCAATCTGGGCAAACTGATCCCCCGGAAAAATTTCCGGTTCAAAAAAGGATCGGGCCCCGGCGCCTGGGAATTGGCAACGCGCTATACCCGCACGAACGCCACCGATGCAGGGCTTGCCGGAGGCGAATTCCGGCGCTTCACGGCAGTACTGAGCTGGTTTCCCAACGCCCATTTCCGCTATGAGATCAACTACGGGCTTGGTACACTCGAAAAAGGGGGAATCACCGGCAAAACAAATATCTGGCAGTTCCGGGCACAATTCGAGTTATAAGGTATCTGGATACTAACATTTTTATATAGACGAAAAAAAATCAAAACTAAAATCTGCATTATGGAAAAAAATAAGCAATCGTCAGGCAAGGGATGGCTTAAACTGGCCGGGGTGCTGGTGATGCTGTCTGCCGCTTCGGCCAAAGTGAGCGCACAGGCCGATCCGCGCGAAGTGCGCAGGGAGAATTTCAAAGGCGTGATCAATGTGGACATCCGCGACTCCAAGGCCGACTGGGGTCCCTATACCGCCAAGCGCGCGCCTAAGGGTGCTCCCAACATCCTCTTTGTGCTGTATGACGACACGGGGCTTGCCTCCTGGTCGCCCTACGGCGGGGCCATCAACATGCCCACACTCGATAAGCTGGCCAAGAACGGATTGATTTACACGCAATGGCATACCACTGCGCTGTGTTCGCCTACCCGTTCCACCCTGCTCACCGGCCGCAACCACCACCTCACCGGTAACGCCGCCATCACCGAAGGCGCCAACGGTTTCCCCGGTGCGCATGGCCGTATTCCCGAGCAAACAGCTACCATCGCGCAGATTCTTCAGGACAACGGATGGAGCACCTTCTGGATCGGCAAAAACCACAATGTACCCGAGCCGGATGTGTCTTCCGGAGGAAGCCGCAAATCATGGCCCACGCAAATGGGCTTCGACCGTTTCTACGGATTCATTGGCGGGGAAACCAACCAATGGTATCCCGATCTTATTGAAGACAATGGGTTTATCGAGCAGCCCTACGGCCCTGAAAAAGGGTATCATTTGTCGAAAGACCTGGCAGACAAGAGCATAAAATATATCCAGGACCAGAAAGCCACCAATCCTTCCAAGCCCTGGTTCCTCTGGTTTTGTCCGGGTGCCAACCATGCACCGCATCAGGCCCCTGCCGATTACATTGCCAAATACAAAGGCAAGTTCGACGGAGGTTACGATGCCTACCGCAAGTGGGTATTGCCCCGCATGATCGAGCGCGGTATTGTGCCCAAGGGAACAGAACTCACGCCCTTCAATCCCATGCCGCCCGGCATCGCCGCCAAAGGCGATTATGTTCGTCCCTGGGATGAGCTCAAGCCCGAAGAGAAAAAACTCTTCGCCAAAATGGCCGAAGTTTATGCCGCCTTCTCCGAATACACCGATGCCCAGGTGGGTAGAATTGTCGATTACCTCGAGCAAACCGGACAACTGGAGAATACTATCGTAATCTACGGTGCCGATAACGGCGCTTCCGGTGAAGGTTCACCCAACGGATCTGTAAATGAGAACAAATTCTTCAACGGATATCCCGACGAATTGAGCGAGAACCTCAAGCTGCTCAATGAATTGGGAGGTCCCAATACCTACGAGCATTTTCCTACCGGTTGGGCCGCAGCCTTCTCTGCGCCGTTCAAAATGTTCAAGCGTTACAGCGAGTATGCCGGTGGTACCTGCGATCCGCTGGTGATTTCCTGGCCCAAGGGCATAAAAGCCCGTGGCGAGGTGAGAAACCAGTACCACCACTCAACCGATATTGTACCCACCTTGCTTGAACTGTGCGGTTTGGAAATGCCAAAGGTGTACAAGGGCGTGCAGCAGTATCCGCTATCGGGAGTATCTATGAAATATTCCTTTGCCGCATCCCCCGATGCGCCTACACAGAAGAAGCGGCAGTACTACGCCATGCTGGGTACCCGTGCAATCTGGGAAGAGGGCTGGAAGGCGGTGGCCATGCATGTGCCCATTACCGGTCAGGGAAGTTTCGACAAGGATGTATGGGAGCTCTATCATGTGGACCAGGATCGTGCCGAGTCAAAGAATCTTGCTGCACAATATCCCGAGAAGCTGCAGGCCCTTAAAGATGCCTGGTTTGATGAAGCCGACAAGAACCTGGTGCTTCCTCTTGATGACCGTACGGCTGTAGAGCAGCTGGGTATCGAGCGCCCCTCCGAGGAGGAGCCCCGCGAACGCTATCTGTATTATCCCCATACCGCACCGGTACCGGAAGCCGTGGCCGCCAATGTGCGTGGTCGTTCCTACAAGGTTATTGCCGATGTGAACATCAAAGACGTAAACGCATCAGGAGTGATTTTCGCCCACGGCTCACGCTTCGGCGGACATACCCTTTTCATCAAGAACAAGAAATTGCACTACGTTTATAATTTCCTGGGTATCCGTCCCGAGCAGAAGTTTGTTTCGTCAACGACAATCACTCCCGGTAAACATACTTTCGGTATGGAATTCATTCGCGAAAAAACCGGTGCCAATGGCGAGCAGATCGGACAGGGCAAATTGTATATCGATGGAAAGCTCGTTGCCGAAGGTCCTATGCGCACACAGCCGGGTAAGTTCACCCTTTCCGGCGACGGACTTTGCGTAGGCTACGACAGCGGTGATGCGGTAAGCAGCGAGTATATGACCCCCGGTACGTTCAAGGGTGGTCATATCCAGGGTGTAGGCGTAACCGTAGAAAAAGCACAGTACGGCGATCTTGAAAAAGAAGCCAGAAGGATGTTCAGGGATTAAAGTAGAGCATTCGGCATCCGGGAGGTTTACAACACGATTTCGTACGTTACTTTCCGGATGCCGGTTGTTTTATATTTCTGTTTACGGCCTTAAAAATTTTGCCGGCCTGTTTCGGAAATCATACTTTCGCAGTGTTTAAAAAAAACTTTCTAAACATTTTTTTCATCAAACAAAAATTCAGATGCGCATGAAAAATTCATTGCTGATTGCCTTGCTGGCCTTCAGTGTATCGGCTTTCGCCCAGGGTAAAGACGAAGCAGCCGTGATCCGTGAAATGTACGGTAAGGCCAAAAAGGACCTGGTAGGTTCTTATATGGGTCTGCCGGAAACCAAGGCAGCCCCCTTCTGGGAAGTGTACAACGCATACGAAACCGACCGCAAGTCGCTGGCCGATACACGCATGATGCTGATTGGAAATTACATTGACAAGTACAAGACCCTCAACGATGCAGAAGCCGATGTGCTTGCCAAGAACATACTTTCGAACAATCTTGATTATGACAAGCTCAATTCGAAGTATTACAAGAAGATGAAGAAAGTGCTCGGTCCGCTCGATGCCGCCAAGTTCATCCAGCTGGAGAACTACATACAGACGGGTATCCGCAACGAGTTGCAGAACGCCTTACCGCTGATCGGTGAGATCGACCGTAAGAAGAAATAAGTTTTTCCATTTCATACATTCAGACCAACATGAAACCGACCCGACAGATCATTCCGCTGCTTGCTTTCCTTTTCCTTATCGGATCGGAGGCCTTTGCGCAAACCGAACCGGCAATCCGTGAACGCAAGAACACGGTGCGCATCAATGTTTCCAATCCGCTGATTTTCGGTAGCCGATCAATCGTATTTGGTTACGAAAGGCTGCTGAAGAAGAACCAATCCTTCTCGGTGAATTTCGGCACCCAGGGCCTGCCCGATTTCTCCGAAGGGCTGCAAACCGATTCGATCCGGCTGTTGTCGAATAGTGGCAGCAAGGGTTTCCATATTTCTGCCGATTACCGGTTCTACCTGTCCAAGGAGAACAAATATCCCGCTCCACGGGGCGTGTATATCGGGCCCTATTATTCCTTCAACCGCTTTGCACGCAACAATACGTGGCGGATGAACACCAGCAGCTTCACCGGCGATGTGTCGACCGACCTTTCGCTCAATGTGCACACGGTAGGATTCGAGCTGGGCTATCAGTTCCTGTTCGGCGAAAAATTTTCGCTCGATCTGGTGCTGCTGGGCCCCGGCGTCGGGTTCTACAACATGCGTGCGGGCATCAATACCACACTGAATCCGCAGCAGCAGTCCGAATTCTTCCAGCGCATCAACGATTACCTGGCCGGAAAGATTCCCGGATACAACCTGGTGGTCAAGGAAGGGGACTTTGCGAAAAACGGCAGTTTCCGTTCAGCCGGACTCGGTTACCGCTACATGATCAATTTCGGATTCCGGTTCTGATATCTGCTTACTGATTTATTAACCTGTTACCAAAAACAATTAAAACCGCAAAAAATGAAAAGAAAATTACTGATTGCCCTTTCCGCACTGGGTTTCGGCCTTGCTTCGCAGGCACAGAATGTACGTATCAATCTTTACAGCGCCTATGTATTTGACGACAAGGTGGATTCTCGTTATGATGCCAACAATTATTATAATGGAACTGTCAAGGGAGGCTATCAATGGGGTGGAGGAATCGAATATATGCTGCGTCCCAATCAGGGGGTAGAATTGATGTATCTCCGTCAGAATACGACAGCTCCCCTCATCACAGGTGCCAATCCCATAGTTCCACTGAATTATTCACTTGGCATCAACTATGTTATGCTGGCCAGTAACCGTTATTTTTCCAAGCCCGGCGGCAAGGTGGAAGGATTTGCCGGAGGTATGTTGGGTATGGACATTGTAAGTGTCAAAAATCCTAACACGAACTCGAAAAACACCGTAACCAAATTTGCCTGGGGTCTCCGTGGCGGTGCCAATATCTGGGCCACTGAAAGAGTAGGCATCAAATTGCAGGTCCAGTTGTTGTCGGCTGTGCAATCGCTTGGAGGCGGAATCACCATCGGCACCGGAGGTGTGGGAGCAGGTGTAGGTACCTACTCCTCCATCTACCAGTTCGGCTTGGGTGGAGGTCTCGTGTTCCGTTTGCCCGGCAGTACCGCCACTGTCAAGAAATAATTTGCCGGGGCCACACTCTGCAACTTCAAACGCTTAAACCAATCCAAGTCCTGCCCGATTCTTAGAAACCGGGCGGGATTTTTTTTCAGGCAAACCGACTTATCTTACACAAAACTATGATTATGAGAAAGCACCTGTGGCTCATCGTACCTGCCCTGCTCGGATTCTTTGGAACCGGCCTTAGGGCACAGGTATCCGTATGGCCCAAAGAGATTCCGCTGAAAAAAACCGGCGGCAAAGTCATCATTTACCAGCCGCAGCCCGATGAGCTGAACGGCAACAAACTCAAAGGCCGTGCCGCTATGGCCGGTAAGGAGAAGCCCTCCGACGATATGCTTTACGGCGCCTTGTTTTTCGAGGCCAGCCTCAATACCGACAAAGCCAGCCGCATGGCTACGCTGGAGTCGTTCCGCATCACCAACGCCCGCGTCAACGGGCTCGATGATGATGCGAAAATGAAGGGACTGATCGCTTTGATCGAGGCGGAAGTGATGAAGTGGAACCTCGACATCTCCCTCGATCAGCTGCGAAGCACCATCAAGCTCAACAATCCCGAGGCGCCCGTCTACAACAACACGCCGCCCGTCATCAATTACCGCACCAAGCCCACCACCCTGGTCATACTCGACGGCGAGCCGCGGATTCAGCAGGACAAGAACCTCGACGCTCAGCGTGTGGTGAATTCCCCCAACCTGATCTTCAAGGAAGGCAATGTCTGGAACATGTATGTTGGTGGCGTCTGGTACCAGTCGGCATCCGTCATGAGTGGCTGGAAACCCTCCACGGGCATGTCCAAAAAAGTACAATCCATCAACACTCAGATCAAGAAGCAGGAAAAGGAGAGCAATGGCGGCAAAGATCCTTCCGGCAAACCGGAAGTGACAGACCTCATTGTGAGCTCGGTTCCGGCCGAACTCATACAGACCACCGGCGACGCACAATACAAACCCATCGAAGGCACTTCGCTGCAGTATGTGTCCAACACCAAGAACGATATTCTCAAAGACGCATCCGGACAGATTTATATCCTGATTGCCGGACGCTGGTATCGTTCCGCTTCGCTCAACGGCCCCTGGACCTTCAACGAATCCGACAAGCTGCCGGCCGATTTCGCCAAAATACCCGAAGGCTCGGAGAAGGATAATGTACTGGCCAGCGTATCGGGCACTTCCGCCGCGGATGAAGCCATCATCGAAAATGAGATTCCGCAAACAGCCAAGATTGACCGCAAAACGGCCACCGTGAAAGTGGAATACGACGGCGAACCCAAGCTGGAAGCCATTGAGGGAACCAACCTTTCACTCGTGCTCAATTCGAACCTGACCATACTGAAAGAAGAGGGAGGTAGTTTTTATGCGCTCGACAACGGCGTATGGTTCACTGCCGGCAGCGCCAAAGGCCCCTGGAAAGTTTCCGACAAGCGCCCCGCACAGGTAGACCGCATACCGGCCAAATCGCCTGCATACAACGCGCGTTTCGTTTACATCTATGAAGCTACCGACACCTATGTGGTGGCCGGTTATACCGGAGGTTACCTGGGCTCTTATATACAGGGTGACCCCACCATTGTGTTCGGTACCGGATTCTATTACACCCCTTGGTATGGAGCAATCTATTATCCGCGTCCTGCCACCTGGGGTTTCAATTTCTGCTATAACCCCTATACGGGGTGGAGCATGGGTGTGGGTTTCAATGTAGGATTCATGACCATCGGCTTCGGGTTTGGCGGTGCTTATTATGGTGCGGGATGGTTCGGTCCGCCGATGTATATGCCGCCTTATCGTCCGCCTTATTACGGTGGCGGTTATTACGGCGGTTATCGTCCGGGCCGTCCGGGAGGCAACTATGGCAATAATGTCGGAAACAACATCGGCAGCAACAACAACATCAACATCAATGTAAACAACAACCACAACAACCTGTATCGTCCCGGTGGCAACAACAACCGTCCCGGCGTGACCAACAGGCCTCAGGGCAACCGTGATGTGGGAAAGAGTTACCGCCCCGACAACAAGTCAGGGCCCGGTAACCGCGGTGGAGTCGGTGATAACCGTGGAGGCATTGGTGATAACCGTGGTGGAATCGGTGACAATCGCGGCGGTATTGGCGATAACCGTGGAGGTATTGGCGACAACCGTGGAGGTGTCGGTGATAACCGCGGAGGAATTGGCGACAATCGTGGAGGTGTAGCCAACAACGGTGCAAATGACCGCCGATCGGCACCGCCAGCCACCCGGCAGCCCGACAATGTGTTCGCCGACCGCGACGGCAATGTGTACCAGCGCGACAACAAGGGAGGCGTCAATCAGCGCGATAACAAATCGGGTAGCTGGAAACCGGTCGACAACCCGGCCACCACCCGCAATGTGCAGAATGATGCTAACTTTCGTGACCGGGGAAATCAGCAGATGAACAACCGCGATGCCATGCAGCGGTCGTCCATGCCTGCCGCCCGCCCCGCTGCTCCTGCTGCACGTCCCGCAGCCCCCATGGGCGGTGGAGGAAAAGGCGGATTCCGGGGAAATTTTTAGTACAACCCGAAGAACGAATTGATCGGAAAAGAACACATCTGGAAATCAATATTGCTCACAGCCGTCATGATTGGCATGGCGGCTGTGGCATTTTCATCCGACACGCTTTATTTCTACAATGGCAATCTGCTGATCGGCGAACTGAAAAAAATCGAGCTTGGAAAAATTCAGTTCGATGCCGACGGGGTGGGGGTGGTCAACATCAAGTACGACAAGATCCGCACCCTGAAGGCCGACAAACATTCCTACAGGATTGAAACCGCCGACGGGCGGTTGTTTTACGGAACCATCGACACCTCTTCCCAGTGGGGTTATGTCACCATTTATCAGGGTGGAGAACCCTATGGGGTTCAACTGGCAGCCATTTCCACGCTCTCCACGTTTGAAAAGCGCATCAGCGCCATGCTCAGGGGCAAACTGGGCATGGGCTATTCCTATGCCCGGGCCAGCCGCATCGGCCGCTTCAACCTCAATGCCGAAACCCGTCTGGCTTCGCGGAGCACCGAGTTGTTGTTTTCAGGAAATTCCATGATCACGCGCGACAGCGTTGAAACCTACCGCGAGCGGGAACAGATGCAGCTCTCGGGCCTCTACTGGCTGAAGAACCGATGGCATGCAGGTTGCAATATCACCTACCAGCGCAACCGCGAGCTCGGACTCAAAAGCCGCTGGCAGCAGGGGGTGGGCATCGGCTACAAGTTCCTGCAGCGGAAGCAGTTGAACGCCAAGTCCATCACGGGTATCGTATTCAATTCCGAACAGAATTATGCGGATGTGCGCAACACGTTTTTTGAATGGGCCTTTCAGACCAAGTTCAATTTTTTCTCGTTCAGCGAGCCCAATATCAACCTGGGCACCACGCAAACCTTTTATGCCAGCCTTTCGCAGCGGGGACGTTACCGGCTCGACGGCGACCTCTCGCTCGACTGGGAACTGTTCAAGGATTTCACCCTCAACCTGAGTTTTTACCACAACTACGACAGCCGTTCCCCGGGCACCGACCAGCCGCGGCTCGATTACGGATTTGTGATGGGCATCAGTTACAATTTCTGAAAAAGCCGAATGTTATTGAGACAGAGAAATGTCCGCCTGTCGCATGAGTAGTCTCGTGCGCCTGATAGAGGGTATGGGAACTTTTATACCGGATGGATTTCCGTAATGGATCAATGGCATTGGCCTAAACAGCTATCCTATCGGCATAATTCGGAAAAATTTTTGGGCTAAAAGTAATACCGATGTGATATCTGTAATGGACCAATTTCATTGGCCCAAACAGCTATCACATCGGCATTAT